>NZ_JAPJDM010000079.1:0-2844 GCF_026242095.1 Streptomyces sp. NEAU-W12 | reverse complement strand
CCGCGAACACCGGGAACCGGGCATACAGCTCACGGCCCATGCCGGCCCGCTGCGAACCCTGACCCGAGAACAGCACCGCCAGCGACCGCTCGGCAGCACGACCACGCGCCACCTCCACCGGCCGCTCCCCCGCCGCACCCGCCGCACCCGCGAGAAGCACCGCCCGATGCTCGAACAACGACCGCCCGGAGGCCAGCGAGAAGCCGACCTCCAGCGCTGACGCGGTGTGGGGGTCGAGGGAGGTGATCCGCTCCAGTTGGCCTTCCAGGGCCTCCTCGGACTTGGCCGACACCGGCCACGGCACGACCTCGGGAAGGCGCCCGGGCTCCGCGGCCAAAGTGACGGGCTCGGTCTCCGGGGCCTGCTCGATGATGGTGTGCGCGTTGGTGCCGCTGATACCGAAGGACGACACGCCGGCACGGCGCGGACGTCCGGTCTCCGGCCAGTCGACGGTCTCGGTGAGCAGGCACACCTCGCCCTCGGTCCAGTCCACGTGGGTCGACGGCGCGTCGATGTGCAGGGACTTGGGCAGGAGGCCGTGGCGGAGCGCCATGACGGTCTTGATGACACCGGCGACACCGGCGGCGGCCTGGGCGTGCCCGATGTTCGACTTGATGGAGCCGAGCAGCAGCGGCCGGTCGGTGGGCCGGTCCTGGCCGTAGGTGGCGAGCAGGGCCTGCGCCTCGATCGGGTCGCCGAGGGTCGTGCCCGTGCCGTGCGCCTCGACGGCGTCCACGTCGGCGGTGGAGAGCCCCGCGCTCGCCAGGGCCTGGCGGATCACGCGCTGCTGGGAGGGGCCGTTGGGGGCGGTCAGGCCGTTGGAGGCGCCGTCCTGGTTGACGGCCGAGCCGCGCAGCACGGCAAGGACGGGGTGGCCGTTGCGGCGGGCGTCGGAGAGGCGCTCGACGACGAGCATGCCGACGCCCTCGGACCAGCCGGTGCCGTCGGCGGCGTCGGCGAAGGCCTTGCAGCGGCCGTCGGGGGCGAGGCCGCCCTGCCGGGTGAACCCGGCGTATCCCATGGCGGTCGACATCACGGTGACGCCGCCCGCGAGGGCGAGGCTGCACTCGCCGGAGCGCAGCGCGTGGGCCGCCCAGTGCAGGGCGACCAGAGAGGAGGAACAGGCGGTGTCGATCGTGACCGCCGGGCCCTCCAGGCCGAAGGTGTAGGAGAGACGGCCGGAGATGACGCTGGTGGCGAGACCGGTCGGGGCGTGGCCCTCGGCGTCCTCGCTGGAGTTCATGACGAGGGTGGTGTAGTCCTGGCCGCTGGTACCGACGAAGACACCGGTCTGGCTCCCGCGCACGGTCGCCGGATCGATGCCGGCGCGTTCGAACGCCTCCCAGGACGTCTCGAGGAGCAGGCGCTGCTGCGGGTCCATGGCGAGGGCCTCGCGCGGGGAGATCCCGAAGAAGCCGGCGTCGAAGTCGGCGACGTCGTAGAGGAACCCGCCCTCGGAGGTGGCGCTGCGGCCGTGGCCGCCGTGTCCGCCGCGCATGAGGGTGTCCAGGTCCCAGCCGCGGTCGGTCGGGAAGGCCGAGATGCCCTCGCGGCCCTCGACGACGAGGCGCCACAGTTCCTCGGGCGAGCTGACGCCGCCGGGCATCCGGCAGGCCATGCCGACGATGACCACCGGGTCGTCGGCCGTCGCGGGCAGGACCGTGCCGGTGGCCGCGGGCGTGCCGGCGACCCGCTCCTCCTCGAGCAGCGCGGCCACCAGGTGCTCGGCGAGCACGGTGGGCGTCGGGTAGTCGAAGACGAGGGTCGCCGGGAGCCGCAGGCCGGTGACCCCGGTGAGGCGGTTGCGCAGTTCGACCGCGGTGAGCGAGTCGAAGCCGAGGTCGTGGAAGTCGCGGTCGGCCTCGACGGCCTTGGGCGAGGAGTGGCCGAGCACGGAGGCGGCCTCGCCGCGGACCAGGTCGAGCAGGACGCGGACGCGTTCCTCCTCCCGCGCCTGAAGGAGCTGGCGGGTGAGGTCCGCGGCGACCCGGGCCCCGCCGACGGCGGTGGCGGCCGCACGCCGGGTGCCGCGCACCAGGTTGCGCAGCAGCGGCGGCACCTCGCCGGGCATCCGGGTGTTGCCGGAGGCGCCGATGGGCACGAGGTACGGCTCGTCGGAGACCGTGGCGGCGTCCCAGAGCGCGAGCCCCTGTTCGACGGTGAGGGGCGGCGCGGCCGAGGCGGCCATCCTCCGGGCACTGGCGTCGGAGAGGGTGCCGGTCATGCCGCCGTCCTGGACCCAGGCGCCCCAGGCGAGTGAGAGGGCGGGCAGGCCGGACGCGGACCGCTGCTGGGCGAGCGTGTCCAGGAAGACGTTGGCCGCCGCGTAGTTGCCCTGGCCGGCACTGCCCATCACGCCGGACACCGACGAGAACATGACGAACGCGGCCAGGTCCAGGTCCCGGGTCAGCTCGTGCAGGTGCCAGGCGGCGTCGACCTTCGGCCGCAGCACGTCCGAGACCCGCTCCGCCGACAGGGAGGTCACCACACCGTCGTCCAGCACACCGGCCGCGTGCACGACCGCGGTCAGCGGGTGCGCCGCGGGGACCTCGGCGAGGAGCGCGGCGGTGGCCTCACGGTCGGCGGTGTCGCAGGCCGCGACGATCACCTCGGCGCCCAGCTCGCGCAGTTCTGCGGCGAGTTCGGCGGCGCCCGGCGCGTCCGGGCCGCGCCGGCTGGTCAGCAGCAGGTGCCGCGTCCCGGAGGTCACGAGGTGCCGGGCGAGGTGTCCGCCGAGCGCGCCGGTGCCGCCGGTGACGAGGACGGTGCCCTCGGGGTTCCAGCGCGGCGGCATCGTCAGCACGATCTTGCCCACGTGCCTGGCCTGGCTCATGAACCGGAACG
>NZ_JAPJDM010000078.1:0-2857 GCF_026242095.1 Streptomyces sp. NEAU-W12 | reverse complement strand
GGTAGACAAGCACGCGAAGCTCCTGGTGGCTACGGGCAATCTTGGTCGAGAACCCGTCTACCAGGAGCTTCGTCGTTCCACCGATCTGTCCGACACGCGGTCAGCACCGTCAGGCTGGAAAAGGCTCACTCGCGGCACCGTGCGCTTCTTCTTCATCAGGCGGCGGAAGAACCGCCGGGCCGCGGCGGTGTTCCGGCGGTTCTGCACGAGGATGTCCAGGACGGTGCCGTCGGCGTCGACGGCCCGCCACAGGTACTTCCGCTCACCGTTGATCCTGACGAAGACCTCATCCAGATGCCATTTGTCGCCGGACCGGGGCTGCCGGCGGCGCAGCGCGCCGGCGTAGCTCTGCCCGAACTTGGCACACCAGCGGCGGACCGTCTCATGCGAAACGACGACACCGCGCTCCAGCATCAGCTCCTCGACCTCACGGAAGGACAGCGGAAACCGGAAGTACAGCCACACGCAGTGGGAGATGACCTCGACCGGGTACCGATGGCCCTTGTACGACGGCGACGCGTCCCCCACGGACAGCCCCCTCCAGCATGATCAACCCGGAGATCATCCCACCCAGTCAACCAACGTGACAGCACCCCCGCATGTTGTCCATCAGGTCCGGACCCATGATGCCGCCCGGGAAGCCGGGGAAGTTCTCCACCTCGGTCGTCTGCACCAGCGCGCCGCCGGCGGTGACCGCGCCCTCGAAGACCAGCGGCTTCAGCGAAGCGCGGGCGGTGTAGAGGACGGCGGTGTATCCGGCGGGACCGGAGCCGATGACGATGACCTCGCGTACGTCGTCTGTGCCGGTCACGCTGCTCACGCCTCCTGCTTGGTGTCGATCTCGGCGGTCAGGGCCTCGATACGGGTCTTGATCTCGTCACGGATCGGGCGCACCGGCTCCACGCCCTTACCCGCCGGGTCCTCCAGGGCCCAGTCGAGGTACTTCTTGCCGGGGAAGATCGGGCAGGCGTCGCCGCAGCCCATGGTGATGACGATGTCAGCGGCCCTGACGACCTCATCGGTCAGCGGCTTGGGGACGCCCCGGCGTGCGGAGTGCGGCTGGCAGGGGACGCCGCGGGTGTTCGCCTGAGATCAGAGGGGGCCCGGTGGCTGGAGAGGCCGGGCACCGAACGGCGTCGTGAAAGTACTCTCGAATGACGGTGTCGAACCGGCCACCGGTCCTGAGCGCCGCAAGGGGCAATCCGTCCATACGGGTTCGGCCTCAGGAAAGCCGCCAGGAGCATTCCCGCCGTAACGCGCGCGGGACGGCGCGGCCTTCCTCCCGTCCCGGCGCCGACGACGGACGGGGGACGCGGCATGGACCCAGCCTCCCCCGTCACATCACACGACATACCGGAATGCTCCACTTGATCTTTACGAATCGGCCATGATTTCCGGCGGCCCGGCGCGGCCGGACCGCCCGCCCGGGGCCGACGGCGACCTGAGCAGCCGCGGCGCCGTGCGGAGTCGGCGCCGCCGGAGAGTTCGGTGCGCCGCGATGAATGGCGCGTTGTCCACCGGTCGCCGCACCCCCGGAACCTTGCCGGAATCCGGGGCGACCGACGGGCCGTCACCCAATGGTCCGTCAGTTTCCCGTCGTATCACCCTGCGGACGGGATCCCGCAAGAGCCCCTTCCTTGCCAACCTGCTTGCGCACCCGGGGGCTCTCGCTGAAGCGTCCGAAAGCCACGCTTGTTGACAGGGGCATATCACGGCGAAGGTTCAACTACCGATGCGGCACCTCCAGGACGCCCGCACTGTCCGCAGGGCTGCCGCAGACGTGAACCGAGGGCCCGGACATCCAACGGACCCACGACCCCTCACCGGAGGACAAGTGAAGATCAAGACGTTCCTGTCGTCGGGCGCCTCCCGAAGAGTCCGTGCCGCCACCGTCGTCGCCGCCCTGGCGACCGTGTCCGCGCTCGTGACCCCCACCGCCATGGCGTCGGCGTCCGCGGACGCGAAGCCCACCGCGGCCCAGCTCGCCCGGGTCGGCGACGCGGTGCTCACCGCCGACGTCGGCGGCACGGCCTGGTACACCGACAAGGCGTCGGGCAAGGTCGTCGTCACCGCCGACAGCACGGTCTCGGCGGCGGAGATCAACAAGATCAGGAAGGCGGCCGACGCGCAGTCCGGGGCGCTGCAGATCAATCGCACCCCGGGCAAGTTCAACCGTCTGATCGCTGGCGGGGAAGCCATCACCTCCTCCGGCGTCCGCTGCTCCCTCGGCTTCAACGTCCGCAACTCCGCAGGCACGAACTTCGCGCTCACCGCCGGACACTGCACCAGCGGCCGGTCCAGCTGGAGCATCGGCACTGCGGTGCCGGGCCAGACCGTCTTCCCGACCTACGACCACGGGGTCATCCAGCACTCCAACCCCGCCGCATCCGACGGCCGCGTGTACTTGTACAACGGCACGTACCGCGACATCGTCAACGCTGGCAGCCCGACCGTCGGGACGCGCATCGAGCGCTCCGGCAGCACCACGGGTTACCGCACCGGCAGCGTCACCGGCCTGAATGCCACCGTCAACTACGGCAACGGCCAGCTGGTCTACAACACGATCCAGACCAACGCCTGCGCCCAGCCCGGCGACAGCGGCGGCCCGCTCTTCGCCGGCAACACCGCCTACGGCCTGCTCTCCGGCGGCAGCGGCAACTGCACCACCGGCGGTACCACGTTCTACGAGCCGGTCACCCGGCCGCTGAGCCTGTACGGCCTCAGCGTCTTCTAGGGCCTGTTGTGAAAGTGCTGGTCACAGCCACTCGTTGATGGCTGCGACCAGCACGGTCGCTTCGTAGCGGACGGCGAGTTTGTCGTAGCGGGTGGCGACGGCCCGGTGGCGCTTGAGCCGGTT
>NZ_JAPJDM010000077.1:0-3183 GCF_026242095.1 Streptomyces sp. NEAU-W12 | reverse complement strand
GGACGCGTGTGCGCTGGTGGCTGCGCGTGGCCGGCTGATGCAGGCGTTGCCGGCCGGTGGTGCGATGGTGGCGGTCGAGGCGACGGAGGGGGAGGTGCTGGCGCATCTGGCGGGTGAGGTGTCGGTGGCGGCTGTCAACGGGCCGTCGTCGGTGGTGGTTTCGGGTGCCGAGGCCGCGGTGGAGGCCGTGGCGGGGGTGTTCCGTGAGCGGGGTCGTCGTACGTCCCGGCTGCGGGTGTCGCATGCCTTCCACTCGCCGCTGATGGAGCCGATGCTGGAGGAGTTCCGCACGGTCGCCGAGGGATTGTCCTACGGCGAGCCGCTGCTGCCCGTCGTCTCCAACGTGACCGGCCGCATCGCCGCACCCGGCGAACTCACCACGCCCGCCTACTGGGTGACCCACGTCCGCGAGGCCGTACGCTTCGCCGACGGAGTTCACGCACTGCGTGCCGCCGGGGTGGGCCGGTACGTCGAGGTCGGCCCCGAAGCGGTGCTGACCGGCATGGCCCGTACCTGTCTCGACGACACCGGTGTCCTGCTGGTGCCGGTCGCCCGCAAGAGCCGGGACGAGGCCGACGCCCTGCTCACCGCCCTCGGTCACCTGCACAGCGACGGCGCTTTTGTCGACTGGGCCGCGTACTTCGCCGGCACCGGCGCACGCACCGTCGACCTGCCGACCTACGCCTTCCAGCGGCAGCGCTACTGGCTGCACGCCACGGACGGCGCCACCGCGGCCCCCGCCGGCGCCGGCCTGGACGCGTCCGATCACCCGTTGCTGGGTGCGGTGGTGGCGCTGCCGGACTCGGGTGGTGTGGTGCTGACGGGCAGGCTGTCGGTTCAGGCGCAGCCGTGGCTGGCCGATCACGTGGTCCTGGGCCGCACCCTGCTGCCCGGCGCCGTACTGGTCGAACTGTCCCTGACGGCCGGCGAGGCCGTGGGCTGCGCGACGCTGGAGGAACTGGCGCTGGCAGCACCGCTGGTGCTGCCCGAACAGGGCGGCGTCCAGGTGCGCGTGGTGGTCGGCCCGGAGAACGGCGGACGCCGTACGGTCGCCGTCTACTCGCGCTCCGAGGGTGCCGCGCAGGACTGGACAACCCATGCCTCCGGGTTCCTGGTGGAGGGTGTGGCGTCGGCGGAGTTCGATCTGGTGCAGTGGCCTCCGGTGGGTGCGGAGGTGGTGCCGGTGGAGGGTGCGTACGAGGTCTTCCGTGAGCGTGGTTACGGTTACGGTCCGGTGTTCCAGGGGCTGCGTGCGGCGTGGCGTCGGGGTGAGGAGTTGTTCGCCGAGGTCGCTCTGCCGCAGGAGTCGGTGGGTGAGGCCGGTGGGTTCGGTCTGCATCCGGCGTTGCTGGACGCGTCGATGCATGCGGCGATCCTGAACGACGGTGAGGGTGAGACGGTGATTCCGTTCGCCTGGAGCGGCGTGCGTCTGCACGCGGTCGGCGCCGCCGCCGTCCGCGTCCGCATCGACAGGTCCGACGACGGCGGAATGCGGATCGCGGTCGCCGATGTGTCGGGTGCGCCTGTGATGTCGGTCGGGTCCATGGCGGGCCGGCCGGTGTCGGCGGATCAGTTGGGCACGGCGTCCGGTGACGCGGGTGCGTTGTACGGCATCGAGTGGGTGCCGGGGATTGCCGGTGCCGCCGGTGCGGCGTGGACGCCGTGGCAAGAGGTGGCGGAGGACGGCGACGTGCCGGGCACGGTGGTTCTGGACTGCGGTGTCGATGCTTCTTCGCTTGCCGACGGTGTTGATGTGCCGGTGGGTGTGCGGTCGGTGGTGCACCGGGTGTTGGGGGTGGTGCGGGAGTGGCTGGCCGGTGAGCGGTTTGCCGGTTCGCGTCTGGTGGTGGTGACGCGGGGTGCGGTTCCGGTCGGTTCGGCCGGTGATGTGGTGCAGGCTCCGGTGTGGGGTCTGGTGCGTGCGGCGCTGTCGGAGAATCCGGGCCGTTTCGCTCTGGCCGATGTCGACGGTGGCACCGGCGCGGACACCGATGTGGATGTGGCGGTGGCGGCCGTGGTCGCCGGTGAGTCGGAGGTGGCGGTGCGTGGGGGTGCGGTGCTGGTGCCGCGTCTGACCCGTCTGCCGTCGTCCGAGTCGGGGGACGGGCCGGGCACGGACCGTACGGTCCCGGCGCTGGACGGCGCCGGTGCGGTACTGATCACGGGTGGTACCGGTGGTCTGGGTGCGGTGGTCGCCCGTTATCTGGTGGCCGAGCGCGGGGTGCGGGACCTGGTCCTGACGTCCCGGCGCGGGCCCGGTGCTCCCGGCGCCACCGAACTCGCCGAAGAGCTGCACGGGATGGGAGCCCGTGTCGACATCGTCGCCTGTGACGTGTCGGACCGTGAGGCGGTTCATGCCCTGGTCACGTCGCTTGTGGCGGAGCGTGGTCTGCTGGCGGTCGTCCATGCCGCCGGTGTGGGTGACAACGGTCTGGTGGGTGCGTTGTCGCCGGAGCGGGTGGATGGTGTTCTGGCTCCGAAGGCGGATGCCGCGTGGTGGCTGCACGAGGCCACGCGTGGGTTGGATCTGGCCGCGTTCGTGTTGTTCTCGTCGGCCGGTGGTCTGGTGCTGACGGCGGGTCAGGGCAATTATGCTGCGGCGAATGTGTTCCTGGACGCGTTGGCGGCGCGTCGGCGGGCCGAGGGTCTGCCGGCGACGTCGATGGCGTACGGGTTCTGGGACGTGGGTGCCGGGCTTGGCCGGTATCTGGGTGAGGTGGACCGTCGGCGGATGGCGTCGCAGGGTCTGCCGGTGCTCTCCCACGAGGCCGGGCTGGAGCTGTTCGCGGCCGGACTGGACCGCGGTGAGGCCACGGTCGTTCCGCTGCGGGTCGACACCGCCGCCCTGCGCGCCCGGACCGACGAGGTCCCCGCCCTGCTCCGCGCCCTCGCCCCGACCACGCGCCGGACCACCGCCGCAGCGACCACCGGCACCCCGGTCGGCGGTCTCGCGGACCGGCTGGCCGGGCTGTCCGCCGGTGAACGGCACCGCACGGTACTGCAGTTGGTGCGCTCGCAGGTGGCGGCCGTGCTGGGGCACGGTTCGGCCGAGGCGATCGGACCCGACCGGGCCTTCCAGGAGCTGGGCTTCGACTCGCTCGCCGCGACCGAACTGCGCAACCAGCTCAACAACCTCACCGGACTCAGGCTCCCCGCCACCCTGGTCTTCGACCACCCCAACGC
>NZ_JAPJDM010000076.1:0-3245 GCF_026242095.1 Streptomyces sp. NEAU-W12 | reverse complement strand
CCCTGGACTGCATACCCGCGACCAAAGGCATCACAAGCCTCGCCAAACTCGGCAAACTGTGGAAGGCCGGAGGCCTGAAAGCTCTCGGCGACGGTTTCATGGGGGGCATCGGCGGCGGACTGAAGAATGTGACACAAACGCTTCGAAGAATGCGTGACGGCGTCACAGGACTCAGACGGGTCGACCGGCTTCTGCAAACCGGCGGATCCCTGCGTCGCGCACGCAGCGACGTAGATTTCGTCACCGAATGGGCAGATGAGGCATACGACGTCATCCGTTCGTCCGACGACATCGAAAACGTCACCAAAACGGCAGCAGAACACGGCTTCTCTCGATCTGAAATCGAACAGATCAAGAATCACCTTTTCCACGAGGAGCATCTCCTCGACAGTTACGGAGATGCATACATGGCGCGATTTGACGCGAATCCGCGCATCGCTGAAGCCTGGCAGAGACTCGGCAAGGGGAACCCGCACCCGTCTGACATCGCCTTGCTGCGGCATGAACTACACGAATCCAACCACATGAGAGAAACCGGAGATCAGAGCTATAGCGCAGCTCATGGGGCTACGATCGACGCAGGATACACATGGGACCAATCTGCTGCAGCTCGCGACGGGTACGGACGTCCAATCAGCGTGGAGGAATGAAAATGGCTCACTCTTTTCTATTGAAACTGACATCTGACGGCGAATCCCCACACCTCTATCGCGCTCTCATCGACGGAAAAAAGGAGGCGTTTCTCATCCTGAATGAAAGGTCAGCTTCCATCCACCTCGCAGACAGCAAAGGAAACCCTTCCGGCGGCCTACGATTGTCACTCCCCAACGGGGACCTCGAAGTGAAAGATGTCGAACAAACCGAGGGTCCTTCACTCGGGGCGGAAGAGTTCAAATTGCTGGCGGCCCACCTTGGTAACCAGTGGAAAAAGCAGGGGAAAGCCCCGAGCGAAGTTCGCAAGTTCTTCGCCTGACCCACCTGGAAGGAGTGACAGGGTGGGAGTTCGACATCCGTCCGGAAGGACGCGAGGCCACGATCCGGGCGCTCGTCGAGGAGCGGATCCGTGAACTCCCGGAACTCGCCCCATACCGCGCCGACCTGACCGCCATGCTCCGCAGGATGACGAAGGACGCCCACGACTCCGGTCAGGGTCTTTGAGAAGTGCCGAGGTGGACAGTTCGCCTACCGAGCACCGAATGTGACGGCTTGTCGACTTCTGCCGGCGCCGACCCTGGACGCAGAACAGGCATGGCCGCTGGTGATCAAGTGGGTGTCGAGTCCGTATGAGCACCGAGCGAGTCCATGCCTGCGCACCCGTCTTCCCGCATGCCGTCACGCCTCCGGTAACTGAGGGATGCCTCCGGCCCAGCCTTGCTGAAGACAGCCGCTGAACTGCGGAGTTGACTGGCCACGGCGCCTGACCCGCGGGCCCGTCGCGGCATCCGTCACCCATGGACGGCCCTGCTCACCGCTGCGGCCGCCGCCGTTCTGGCCGGCGCCGCCTCGATCACGGGTGCTGGACGCGCCCATCTACGACGGGCCCCGCGCCCAGACCACCCTGGAACGCCGACACCAGATCCACGACCTGCTCGGCCAGGGCGTCGGCCTGCTCGAATGCGCCCGCCGCCTGCAACTGACCCTGAACACCGTCAAACGCTGCACCCGCGCCGACCGACCCGAGCGGATGCTCCGCGTCCCCAAGCACCGTGCCGACCTCGTCGACCCCCACCGCGAGCAGCTGCGCAAACGCCGGGCCGAGGAACCCGCCGCCCCCGTCCAGCATCCCCTTCGAAGAGATCAAAGCCCTCGGGTTCACCGGCTGCCCGAACCTCCTGCACAAGTACATCAACCAAGGCCGCGCGGACGCCGACCCCAGCCACATCTCCCACCGCCGACTCGCCCGGATGCTGCTGACCAGGCCCGACAACCTCAAGACCGAACAACACGAACTCCTGGCCAAGCTCACCGCCGCCTGCCCCGAGATGACCCAACTGGCCCCAGGCATCAGCGACTTCACCCCGCTCCTTGCGCCTCACGCCGACAACGCCGACGCACTCTCGCGCTGGATCGTCCAGGTCCGCGGCGCCGACCTGCCCCACCTGCATGCATTCGCCCGAGGTCTGGAACGAGACCGCGACGCCGTGAACGCCACCCTCACACTTCCGTACAGCAACGGCCCCACCGAGGGTGTCAACACCAAGACCAAGCGGATCGCACGCCAGATGCACGGACGAGCAGGCTTCGCCCTGCTTCGCCACCGCATCCTCCTCGGACAGCAGCACTCTCCGTCACCACCGAAAGTGAGACAGGGCCGTTAAGTTGACACTCCCGCTCTCGGCATACCACCAACAATGACCAGAATGTACCCAAGTTACCGGTATTGAGGTTAGACACCCGCATGATCACCAGCGGCCATGCCTGTTCTGCGTCCAGGGCCGGAGCCGACAGAAGTCGACAAGTCGTCACATTCGGTGCCCAGTAGGCGAACCGCCCACCTCGGCACTTCTCAAGGACCCTGGCCAAGGCTCCAACCGACGCCGTGGGCGTGCCCACATTCAAAAAGGGGCCCTTCACTCCTAAAATCAAAGAAGACGGGGTTTGACTCACCTTCCTTCCCATGGTCTGAAAAAACAGCGAACACGCGGAGCTCCAATGATTCGACCCGTAGGTTTCTTCTCAGAGCTCTCGCCCGGCTGGGGCCTCCTTGAGAGCGCCTCGATCAAAGACGCAGTGCGACCTTCAGGCGAGCCAGACGAAAAAAAGATCGTCTCCTACCTCATGAATGGCACAGGAATCTGGAGCGAGATGAGCGCCGGACCTGACGTGCTGGATCCAGATGGCCCCCTTCTGCCAGGCATTGGCTCCCTCCATACCGACGGAGAATGGATTTGGCGCGGCGACCTTTCGCACTACGTTACCACCCATCACATATCCTTGCCTGTCGAATTCGTCACCCACATCAGGAATGCGAACTATTCCCCTCCGACGGTAACAGAAAGCAGACTGACCGAGATCGCAATGACGGATCTCGGCATGGATCTCGATTAAAGATTAACGAAGAATAGCAGAAGAGAGTGCAGTATTGATGTCAGGCTTCTCATTGACGGTCCCGGATTCCTGGTGGGAGTTCGACATCCGTCCGGAAGGACGCGAGGCCACGATCCGGGCGCTCGTCGAGGAGCGGATCCGTGAACTCCCGGAACTCGCCCCGTACCGCGCCGACCTGACCGCCATGCTCCGCAGGA
>NZ_JAPJDM010000075.1:0-3335 GCF_026242095.1 Streptomyces sp. NEAU-W12 | reverse complement strand
GCCCCCGCGCCCGCCGCCCCGGCCCGGACGTCCCGCCCCTCCTCCCCCGCCCCCCGCAAGAGGGCCCCCGCCCCCGGCGGCGAGCCCTCCTGGGGTGAGCCCAGGCGGCGGGCACCCGTGCGCGGGAAGTCGCGGGACGAGATCGGGTGGGTCAAGGCGCACGGCGGAGCCGGTGCCTCCTCGCTCGCCGAGGCCCTCGGCGGGGTCGACGTGGGGGCCCGCTGGCCGGAGCCCGCGCGGGGCGAGCCGCGCCGGGTCATGCTGGTCGGCCGGACCAGCGCGCGCGGACTGCGTGCCGTGTCACGGGCGTTGGGTGCGCTGCAGGACGGGAAAGCCCCGCAGGGGATCGACCTGCTGGGTGTCGTCCTCGTCGCCGACGCCCCCGGACGGCTCCCGCTCAGCCTGCTGCGCCGCATCCGGGTCGTCCGCTCGGTCACCCACGTGCACCGGGTGCCGTGGATCCCGGCCTGGCGCGTGGGCGGTCAGCCCACGTACCTGCCCCGACAACTCAGCGTGCTCGCCGACCTGGTGGGCACCGGAACCGACGGCGAGAGAACCGTTTCATGACTTCCCCCCTCACCCACCTCGCCCTCCCCCTCGGGGAGCGGCTGGCCGGCTACACCCCGACCGCCGACGCGGGCGTCATCCTCGGCGTCCTCGCGTGGTGCGCCTCGGCCGCGGGGGTCGGCGGACTGATCATCGTCGGCATGCAGATGGCGATACAGCTGCGCCGCGGCGACCCGGGCGAGGGCGGCGAGCACTTCCGCGGGGTCTTCTACGTCACCCTCGGCTGCCTGGTCGCCTCGACGGCCGGGCCGCTCGTCGCCTTCCTCGGCAATCTGTCCCTCCTCTGAGGTTCGCAAACCTCTCGGCACCAGTCACCTCAGCCGCGTCCAGGCCCCACCTCAGCCCAGCCCACCTCACCCCTACCTCGCGCCCACCGCTCACGCCACGGCGCCGACCTCTCGGAGAACCTCATGTCCCTGCTCCTCGAAGCCACCCACGTGCTCGCCGCCGGCGTGCCCCAGCCGGTGAGCAACGCTCCCGGCGAGCTGACCGACAAGGTCAACACCGTGCTCGGCATAGCCGCCTGGGCCGGTACCGCCGCCGGCGTCGCCGGGGTGCTGATCACCGGCACGATGATGGCCGTCTCCCTCAAGCGGGGTGAGAGCTCGGAGCACATGAGCCGCCTCGGCATGGTGCTCGGCGGCTGTGTCCTGGTCGCCACCGCGGGCCCGCTGGTCGGCTTCGTCTTCAACTGAGCCCACGGACGGGAACGGTCGAGATGTTCACACGCAGGGAGTACCGGGAGCCACGCCGGTACCGGTCGGACCCGTCGGGGCCGTACTGGAAGCAGCGCGGCTGGCAGGTGTCGGCGGGGTTCCTCGCCGTCGTCGTCGTACTGAGCGGGATCGTCGCGCTGACGACCGACCAGGACACCGACGGGAACAACGGGAACGCGCCGGCGGCCGAGGGGCCGCTGTCCGGCACTCCGGCCATGAAGGACGGCCGGCCCGAGGGGTGCCGTACGGACGACAGCGACGGCGACGCCCTGCCCACGGCTCCGCCCGACGACGTCGACTGGCACACCCTCGACGTCACGCGTGTGCCCGTCTCGGCCTCCGCCGGCCCGACCCTGACCCAGGGGCCCCTGTGGTGGTGCTTCGCGCACACGCCGACCGGGGCCCTGCTGGCCGCCCACATCATTCCCTCGCAGATGAGCGGTCCCGACTGGCGGACCGTCGCGCGGGAGCAGGTCGTGTCCGGTCAGGGCCGGGACCTGTTCGTCTTCAAGCGCTCCACGGTCCGGGACGACGACGCCGCCGGATCCGGCTCCGGCTCCGGCTCCGAGTCGGGCGCCGGTGCCGATGCCGGCGGCGGACCGGGCACCGGCTCCGAACCCGGCACCGGCTCCGAACCCGGCACCGGCTCCGAACCCGGCTCCGGCTCCGGCTCCGGCGCGACTGCCGGGACCGGCAGTTCGTCCGTCGCCTCCTACGCCGGATACTCGGTGCCCGCGTACTCCGGCGAGGCGGCGACCGTCGAACTGCTGCTCAAGACCAGTCAGGGCTACGCCACGACCTCCATCGCCCTGCGCTGGAGCGGCGGCGACTGGAAGGTCCAGCCCTCCGACAACGGTGCCCTGCACACGCCGGTGAAGGCGGTCCAGGGAACCAACGGCCATATCCTTTGGGGGGTTTGACATGGCGTGCCCGACCGGTAATCCCATCGTCGACATCGCGGTGGGGTTCTTCAGCTTCCTCGGGGATCCCATCGGGACCATCGTCGAGGGCGTCGCCAACGCCGTCCTCGCGGGCGCCATCGCGGTGTTCGGGGCGCTGACCACCAGCATCCCGACCCTCTCGGGGACCACGACGGCCCAGGACATCAACAGCCAGACACAGTGGATCGTGGTCTATCTGGCGGTCGGCTCGCTGCTGTTCGCGTCCGCCCGGATGGCCATCGAGCGGCGCGGTGAGGCCGGCACGACCGCCCTCAAGGGCATCATGCGGGTCATCCTCGTCTCGGGTGCCGCCACCACCGTCGTCACGGCCGCCGCCACCCTCTCCGACGACTACTCCACGTACCTCTTCAACGCGGGCGCGGAGAAGCAGCTGAGCGCCGTGGGCGCCTGCTCCGACGGCAACGGCATCGAGGCCTTCCTGCTGCTGGTCCTCGCCTTCCTGCTGCTGATCGCCGGAATCATCCACACGATCCTGCTCTACATCCGCCTCGGCGTGATGATCCTGCTGCTGGGCACCCTCCCGCTGGCCGCCGCGGCGTCCATGACGAACTGGGGCGGCGGCTGGTGGCGCAAGCACCTCGGCTGGATGATCGCCTGGCTGTTGTACAAGCCGGCGGCCGGCCTGGTGCTGTACGCGGGCTCGGCCATGATCACCTCGGGCCAGGACGGCGGCAGCGACATCAACGAACGCATCGCCGGTATCGGCGTGATGCTGCTGTCCGCCGTCGCCCTGCCCGCCCTGCTGAAACTCGTCGTCCCCGCCACCGCCGCACTCGGCGGGGCGTCCGCGATGTCCGGGGCGATGTCCTCGGCGGGCGGCTCCCTGGCGTCCGGCGCCCGTTCGCTCGGCGGCAGCAGCGGGGGCGGCAGCGGCAGCGGTGGCGCCGGCGGGCAGAGCGGTCCGCGCGGCGCGTCGGGGGCGTCCGGTTCGGGCGGCTCGGGCGGTTCGCAGGGCTCCTCCGGTTCCGGCGGCATGTCCGGTTCCTCCGGTGCCGGCGGCGCCGACGGCGGCGCGGGCCGGCCGGGTGCCCCGGGTGCCGGGGCGGGAGCCGAAGCCGGCGCCGGCGCCGGCGGCGGAGGAGCCGGCGGC
>NZ_JAPJDM010000074.1:0-3667 GCF_026242095.1 Streptomyces sp. NEAU-W12 | reverse complement strand
GTGCGTGAGCCGCGGACGGTCCTGCCGTCCACCGCGATCGGCCGCAGCGTGTCCGGCTCCCGGGTGCGGGCTGTCCGTGCGGACAGGAAGGCGCCTATCGCAGCATCCAGCGCGTCGCCGTCCAGCCGGGCGAGCAGTCGGCGCACTGTCGCCGGGTGCGGGACCACCACCTGCCCGGTCAGAGAATCCGGAGCGAAGCCGAGGGTGCCCACGGCCCAGCGTGGTGCGTCCGTGATCCACTCACCGCTCGCGGCCAGGGAGCGTGCGCCGGCCAGCACGGCAGCCGCTGCCGCCGCCAGCAGCGCCGACAGCGGATACAGGCGGCCCCTGCGGTCCCGCGGGTCGGGCACCGCGTCCAGGAAGGGACGCAGACCGGCTGCGTCGGTGAGGGGTGCGGAAGAAGGAGCGTGGGCCAGGTGCTCCAGCGCGACGGGCATGGGAGATGATGCAGGGGCAGGCGCGGTCTCGTTCGGTTCTCATGGGTCTCGACAACCACATGATCACCGTTGGGCGTTACCGGGGCGCCGTGCCTGCGCTGCTTCCCGACCCCTGAGCGGAACATGACGCGACGTCACCGACAAGGCGCATGAACTGGACGGATCCGCTTCATGCAATGCCCCTGGTCTTCGGAGGCGGCGGGGTTAGCTCCGGCAGCGCATGAACCATCCGCAACACGGTGCTGCGGCTGACCGAAATGCCGATCAGTTCCGCGAGCCTTCCACCGGCTCGCCCGGCGAGCGCCAGCCCCAGGAAGCCGGGTGCCGACCGCAGCCGCTGGGTCCAACGGCCATGCCGACGTGTCAGTCCCAGCACCTGCTCCGCGAACGTTTCGCAGGCTCGCGCAACACCTACCGCAACGCTGCATCAAGCTGACTGGCCCGTGCAGCAACATGACATCGTTTCCTCTGGAGTGAGTTTACGGTGGCTGCCAGAGTGTTCTCCACCAGAGGAACTCAAGGGGGAAAGATGAGCAGGAAATTTCACAGTGCCGTTTCGAAGTCTGTTCGCGTCGGCGCGACGGTTGCCGCGGCACTGGTGATTTCTGGGTCGTCGATGCTGGCCGTAAATGCATTCGCGGCAGATAATGAGCCGGCCGCACCGTCGGCTGCGCTTTCCGGGGGGGAAATTCCCGGTTCCGTCGAGCATCTTGTCGCCGAGGTCTCCGAAATTCCGGGGCACGTCGTCCACACACCCCGCCCGGTCAACGGCTGGCAGTAGGCCGACCCGTCAACTCTTCGGACTTGTGAGGGCTTGTGGAGAAGAACAACGCGGTGGGGTTCAAGCCGCGAGATCTGGACGAGGTCCCGTCCGTGGACGCGCTACTCGTGGAACTGGGGACAGGTCCTTTTATCCGGGACACCCTGGCGGCTCCGGTCGGCCGGAACGACTCCTGGACCGGCGTTACCACCAGCGGGCGGAAGGTCTTCATCAAACACCTGATAGGGACGGGCCCGGACGTCCGGGCCCGTATGCGCCGGCTGCTGTCGTTCGAGCGTTTCGCCGAAGGGCTGCCGACGGCCGCGTTGCGCGGCCCGGCATTCCTCGGCGCCAACGAGGTGGGCGCTCTGGTGGCCTACGACTACGTCGAGGGCGCGCGCAGCGGTGCGGAGTTGATGATCGACGAAACATTCGGCCCGGAACTCGCCGAGAAAATCGGCAGGGCGATCGGACTGCTGCACGGGGCGCCCGCACCGGATTCCGTCGAATTCGACGTTTCGCTGCCGTTCCATCCGCCGTCGGGATTTCTCCGAGGGCTTCCGCTGCCGGTGTTCGAGTCACTGAGTTTCGCGGAACTTCAGGGCTGGCGGCTCATGCAGACCGACACGTCACTGGTCGAGGCCATCGGGGAATTGCGGTCCCGGGAGCGAGAGGCACCTCGGGTGCCGTCCCACTGCGATCTGCGCGTCGACCAGTTCCTGGTGACGGGCGACGACTTCCTCGTGACGGACTGGGAGGAGTTCCGGCTGGCGGACCCGGCCCGTGACGTCGGCGCCTTCGCCGGCGAGTGGCTGCACCGTTCAATCCTCGACATCGTCACCACGCGCGGCGACTCGGTGTTCGCGGACATCGAGCTGACGCACGGGGCGGTGCTCAGCCGCGGGGTGGAGAAGCTGCAACGACTCCTACCACTGGTACGCGCCTTCTGGCACGGCTACCGGCAGGTCCGTCCTGACCTGGACGGTTCGCTCGCTACCCGGGCCACGGCGTACGCCGGCTGGCATCTGCTCGACCGGCTGATGGCCGGTGCGTCCCGGACGTCCAGGCTCTCCGGCATCGAGCGGGCGGCGGCGGGAATCGGCCGGGCGGCGCTCATCACCCCGGAAAGGTTCGTGACCACGCTCGGATTCGAGGACCGCCCCGACGAAGCCACCAGCGAAGGCAGCAACCAAGGCACCGACGAACGGGCCTGGGAAGGCAGAGCGGCATGAGCGAGAGACGGACGGCCACCGTGCCGAGCGGGTTGGCGCCACGGCTTTGGGACGCCCTCGACCGGGTGAGAGTCGCACCGGACCGCTCCCGTGCGTGGGTGGACGACCGTCCGGTCGAGGCGGACAGCCCGCGGGAGATGCGCCGACTGCTGGCGGAAGCCTTGTACGACATCCTGCACGCCGGGCAGTTCGTGGAGAAGGGCGCCTTGTCGTTCCGCCTGCGTGACACGGCCTTCGAACGCGTCCTTGGCGCGGCGGTTCCGCACGAGCGCAGCACCGCGCGTGCCCGGGTGCACATTCCCGCGGCCGGGGACGACGGCACGGAGCCGCGCGCCTTGGTCGAGCGGGACGGGGTGCGGGTATGGGTGCCCTCCGGGAGCATCCGGGAGGAGGGCCCACTCGCCGCCGGTCAGGTGGTGACCCTCGACGTACCCGCGCGCCGGCCGGCGCTGTCACCCGGGTTCTTCGTGGTGGATGGCTCGCTGCCGCGCAGTCCGCACCGTGAACTGCTGCGCGTGTACGTCCACATCGAGCGCTGGGAGGACGCCGCACCGGTGTGGGCGGGGGCGCTCGGCCACCTGGAGGGTCACGGGGTGGCGTACCGCTCGAAGATCCTCTCGGCCAAGGCCCTGTATCCCCGGCGGGACGCCCTGGTGATCTACCTGGGACAGGAGATGTGGCCGCAGGTGCCCCGGCTGGCCGAGGCGTTGCGGGGCCTGCCCGGAATTGGGCGGGAGACCTCCGTGTTCGCCGACACGGTGACTCCCGGCGTGGCCGTGGCCCTGGAACCCGAGGACAACCGGCCCGGGATGTCCGGTCTCAGCTTCGGCCAACACCGGGCCACCGCTCTGGCTCAGGCCCTGCTCGACAGCGCGGCCGACGGAACGCCCCTGGAAGCAACCGTCGTTACCCGCTTCACCGAGGCGGGAATCGACCCCGCCCGTCCGGCGCGCAACAGCGCCTCCCCTGAGTTTCCTGCGGTGCTGGAAAGCCCGCAGGATGCCGGCCTCGTGTCCGCCTGAAGTGAGATTCCGGGCGCCGTAAAGGCCGTTACGCCGGGATTCCGGCACCGACGAGCGCATCACGACACTCACGAACACATCACGACAGCAAGGAGAAACCCGATGAACAAGTCTGTGGCGATCATGGAGCTCGTTTCGAACTACGACGCCTATGCGGACGTCGACGAGCTGAACATCTCGGCGGCTGCCGACGCCCCGGCGACCACTCCGGTGTGC
>NZ_JAPJDM010000073.1:0-3686 GCF_026242095.1 Streptomyces sp. NEAU-W12 | reverse complement strand
CCGCGAACACCGGGAACCGGGCATACAGCTCACGGCCCATGCCGGCCCGCTGCGAACCCTGACCCGAGAACAGCACCGCCAGCGACCGCTCGGCAGCACGACCACGCGCCACCTCCACCGGCCGCTCCCCCGCCGCACCCGCCGCACCCGCGAGAAGCACCGCCCGATGCTCGAACAACGACCGCCCCGACGCCAGCGAGAAGCCCACGTCCAGCGCGGTGGCGTCGGTCAGGGCCGAGACACCTGCGAGCTGTGCCTCCAGGGCGTCCTTCGTCTTGCCGGCGACCGGCCACGGCACGACCGTCGGGTGAGCCGTCGGTGGGGCGGACTGCTCCGGCTCCTCTGGTTCGGGAGCCTGTTCGACGACGAGGTGGGCGTTGGTGCCGCTGATGCCGAAGGAGGACACGGCGGCGCGGCGGGGCCGGCCGGTCTCCGGCCAGGGGGTGCGTTCGGTGAGCAGGCGGACGTTGCCCGCGGTCCAGTCGACGTGGGTGGAGGGCGCGTCGACGTGGAGGGTCCTGGGCAGGACGCCGTGACGGATGGCCAGGACGGTCTTGATGACGCCGGCGACTCCGGCGGCGGCCTGGGAGTGGCCGATGTTGGACTTCACCGAGCCCAGGAGCAGCGGCCGGTCCTCGGGGCGGTCCTGACCGTAGGTGGCCAGCAGGGCCTGTGCCTCGATGGGGTCGCCGAGGGGCGTGCCGGTGCCGTGGGCCTCGACGGCGTCCACGTCGGCGGGTGAGAGTCCGGCACCGGCGAGGGCCTGGCGGATGACACGCTGCTGGGAGGGGCCGTTGGGGGCGGTCAGCCCGTTGGAGGCGCCGTCCTGGTTGACCGCGGAGCCGCGGACCACGGCCAGGACCTGGTGCCCGTTGCGGCGGGCGTCGGAGAGCCGTTCCAGGACGAGGACGCCGGCGCCCTCGGACCAGCCGGTGCCGTCGGCGGAGTCGGCGAACGCCTTGCAGCGGCCGCTGGTGGAGATGCCGCCCTGGCGGGTGAAGCCGGAGAAGCCCATGGGGGTGGACATGACGGTGACGCCGCCCGCCAGGGCGAGGGAGCACTCCCCCTGGCGCAGGGACTGGGCGGCCAGGTGGAGGGCGACCAGGGAGGAGGAGCAGGCGGTGTCCACGGTCACCGCCGGGCCGGCGAGGTCGAAGGCGTAGGCGACGCGGCCGGAGACCACGCTGGCGGTGAGGCCGGTGGTGGCGTGGCCCTCCGCGTCCTCGCGGGAGTTCATCACGACGCCGACGTAGTCGACGCCGGCGGTGCCGACGAACACGCCGGTGCGGGAACCGCGCAGGGACACCGGGTCGAGGCCGGCGCGCTCCACCGCTTCCCAGGTGGTCTCCAGCAGCAGCCGCTGCTGCGGGTCCATGGCGACGGCCTCGCGCGGGGAGATCCCGAAGAACCCGGCGTCGAAGGCGGCGGCGTCGACGAAGCCCCCCTCGGCGGCGGCGCTGCTGCCGGCCCCCCCGCCGCCCAGGGCGTCGAGGTCCCAGCCCCGGTCGGTGGGGAACGGGGCGATGCCGTCGCGGCCCTCGTCCAGCAGCTGCCAGAAGTCCTCCGGGGAGGCCACCTCGCCGGGCAGCCGGCAGGCCATGCCCACGATGGCGATCGGTTCGTGCCGGCCCGCCTCGGCCTCCTCCAGCCGCCGACGGGTCTTGTGCAGGTCGGCCGTGACCCACTTGAGGTAGTCGACGAGCTTTTTGTCATCGGGCATGGCGGGAAACCCTTCCTGTGGTGAATCGGCTCGTCTCAGTGGTCGCCCATGCGGCCGAGCTCGTTGTCGATGAAGGCGAACACCTCGTCGGCGCTGGCCGATTCGAAGGCGTCGTGCACGGGGGTGCCGGTCGTCTCCGGCACGCTGCCGCGCACCTTGTCCAGCATCTGGCCGAGCCGGAGGGCGAGTCCCGCGCGGGTGATCCCGTCGGGCTCGCCGGCCGTGAGGAGCGCTTCCAGGCGGTCGAGTTCGGCGAGCAGCGAGGGGCCCTGCGGGCCCTCGTCGCCGGGGGCCAGCTCGGAGACGAAGTGTTCGGCGAGTGCCGTGGGGGTCGGGTAGTCGAAGACGAGGGTGGCCGGCAGGCGCAGCCCGGTCGCCGTGGAGAGGTGGTTGCGCAGTTCCAGGGCGGTCAGCGAGTCGAAGCCGAGCTCCCGGAACTCCTGGGTGACGTCGACGGCCTTCGGCGTGGCGTGGCCCAGTACCCGGGCGGCCTGTTCGCGGACCAGTTCGGTGACGTACCGGACGCGTTCGTCGGCGCGGAGCTCGCCGAGTGTGGCGCCGAGGGCGGCGGCGGCTCCGGCGGCGTCGGTGGCGGCGGCGGTGCGGCGGCTGCTCCTGACCATGCCGCGGAAGAGCGGCGGCAGGTCCTCGGGGGCGGCGCCGCGCATGGCGCCGGGGGCGAGGCCGACCAGGACCAGGAACGACTCGTCGGAGCCGCGTGCGATGTCGAAGAGGCCGAAGCCCTGGTCGACGGAGAGCGGCGGGAGCCCGCCGGACTGCATGCGGCGCATGTCGGTGTCGGAGAGGGTGCTGGTCATGCCGCCGTCGTGGGACCAGGGGCCCCAGGCGAGCGAGGTGCCGGCCAGGCCCAGGGAGCGGCGGTGCGCGGTCAGGGCGTCGAGGAAGGAGTTGGCGGCGGCGTAGTTGCCCTGGCCGGGGCTGCCCATGACACCGGCGATGGACGAGAACGGCAGGAACGCCGCCAGATCCAGGTCGCGGGTGAGTTCGTGCAGGTGCCAGGCGGCGTCGACCTTGGGCCGCAGGACGGCGGCGAGTCGTTCCGGGGTGAGCGAGGCGACGACGCCGTCGTCGAGGACACCGGCCGTGTGGACGACCGCGGTCAGCGGGTGCGCCGCGGGGACCTCGGCGAGGAGCGCGGCGGTGGCCTCACGGTCGGCGGTGTCGCAGGCCGCGACGGTCACCTCGGCGCCCAGCTCGCGCAGTTCTGCGGCGAGTTCGGCGGCGCCCGGCGCGTCCGGGCCGCGCCGGCTGGTCAGCAGCAGGTGCCGCATGCCCGAGGCGGCGAGGCGGGCGAGGTGTCCGCCGAGCGCGCCGGTGCCGCCGGTGACGAGGACGGTGCCCTCGGGGTTCCAGCGCGGCGGCATCGTCAGCACGATCTTGCCCACGTGCCTGGCCTGGCTCATGAACCGGAACGCCTCACGCGCCCGCCGCACGTCCCACACCCTCACCGGCAGGGGCCGCAACGCCCCCTCGGCGAACAGACCCACCAGTTCCCGCAGCATCTCCTGCGTACGGTCCGCACCCGCCTCACCCAGGTCGAAGGCACGATAGGCCACCCGCTCCACCGAACGCGGGTCACGGATGTCGGTCTTGCCCATCTCCAGGAACCGGCCACCATCGGCCGTCAGCCGCAACGACGCGTCCACGAACCCACCCGCAAGCGCGTTCAGGACCACATCCACGCCCCGGCCACCGGTCACCGCCCGGAACTTCTCCTCGAAACCCAGATCACGCGAGGACGCGATGTGATCGTCGTCCAGACCCAGACCCCGCAAAGTGTCCCACTTGCCCTCACTCGCGGTGGCGAACACCTCCGCACCCAGATGCCGCGCCAACTGCACCGCCGCCATACCCACACCGCCCGCACCGGCATGCACCAGCACCGACTCCCCCGCCCGCACACCCGCCAGATCACGGAACGCGTACAGAGCGGTCAGGAACACCA
>NZ_JAPJDM010000072.1:0-4163 GCF_026242095.1 Streptomyces sp. NEAU-W12 | reverse complement strand
GGGCGATGACCCACGTCATGACCCGCCGCCTCACCGGCGCGAACGCCCCCACCTGGCACGAGGCGAAGGCGGCGGCAGGGTGAACCTCCAGCCCCCGCTCGACGCCCTGGACCTCCAGGAAGACGCCGCCCGGGCCCTGGCCGACGACCTCCGCACGCAGATTGACGGCCTGCAGACCCGGCTGCGGGAGGCCGAGATGCACCTCGAACACCTCGCGATCACCCGCACGACCGTCACCGGCCCCGCCGACCGGCTCCCGAACGTCGCACCGGACCTGCCCGAGCACCCGGACTACCCCCGCATCCTCGACGCCTTCAACCAGACAACCGGACCGCTACGGGCCAAGGACGTCTGCGAAGCCCTCGGCCACGAACTGCCGCCAAAGAACGTCGAAGGCACCCGCGCCAAGCTGAAACGCCTGGTCAAACTCGGGATCCTCACCGAGGCCGACACCGGCAACTTCGCCAGGAAGCAATAGCCGACGCAACCTTGCTCCAACCTCAGCCGGAAACGGACATCACCTCACGAACCGCCCACTGAGACAGGCGCCGGCCGGCATGTGGCCAGCAGCACCATGTCCAGATAGCCCATGAGCACCAGGGATCCGACGGTCATGACGACGCCGTTGATCAGCCCGATGACGGAGGAGGAGGCCGCCTCGTTCAGAAGGAGGGTGTCGGAGGTGACGCGGGTGACGAGTTGGCCGGGTCCGCGTTTGAGGAGTTCGAAGGGACGGGCGCCGAGGTAGCGCGTGATCATCCGGCGGCGGGCGTCGTGGACGACGTTCTCGGCGAGCTTGCCCAGCATGAGCCACTGGTACCAGCCGACCACGGCCCCGATGATCAGCAGCCCCACGAGTACCAGTACCGGCTCGCGCAGCGAGCCGCCCGCGGCGAGGCCGTCGAGCACCCACTGAGTGACGAGCGGGGTGGTCAGGGCCATGGCGGACACCGCCAGGGCCAGTACCAGCCCGAACGCCAGGATGTGCAGGTAGGGGCGGGTGAAGGACCAGAGGATCTTCAGCCTGGCCGCGGTGGAGGCTGTGCTGTGCGAAGTACTGGTGAGCGGTTCCCGCTTCGCCTCGGCAGAACCCCGGCCGGTGCCGGTGCCGGTGCCGGGCGTTTCCGCCGTCGGCCGGGCGTGCTCTTCGCGGGCCGGGTCGCGAACCGGGGAGTTCACAGCTGTTCCACTTCGGTGAGTGCCAGGAGTTCCTCCCGGGCCTGGGTGAGTTGCTCGGGGGTCAGGTACGGGGAGTGCATCGCGGCGATCAGCCCTTCCGCGGCGTAACGGATGACCAGTGCCCGTCCCGGGGGCAGGCCGTCGGCGTCGAACGCCTCATTCCAGGCGCGGGCATCGGCCTCCTGAAGCACTTCGGAGGACTCCGCAGCCTCCAGGGTGCCCAGTGCGGCGAGCAGGCCGCTGGGGCTGAAGACGCGAGTCAGGTACTCGCTGCCTCCGGTGAAGGCGCGTACGTATCCGCGGGTGAACTTGCCGGGGCGGTTCTCGGAGAGGTCCACGTGGGCGCGGACCTCTTCCCAAGCCCGCCCCACGGAGTGCTCGATGACCTGGGCAATCAGTTCCTCCCGGGTCCGGAAGTGGTGCATCAGTCCGCTTTTGGAGACTCCCGCGAGCGCCGCGATCTCCGCGAGGCTGGCCTTGGCCCCCCGCTGCTCGAACGCCAGCTCCGCCGCTTCCAGGACCGCGCGGCGGGTACGCTCCCGGTCGCGGATCAGTTCTCCCTCAGGCGGCGTCATGCTCCACCTTCTTCGTGGGAGTCGACGGGATGACCCGCCAGGCGATCATGGCCGCCACCAGCAGGAGTATGGCGGCGATGAACGACGTCAGCTGCATGGCCGAGGCGAACGCGTCCCGCGCGGCCGTGAGGACCGCGCTGTCCTTGACCGTGGCCAGCGCAGAGGCCAGCGACTCGTTGACGGCGGCGCGCTCGCCCTCACCCAGATCCTGCGGCAACTCCAGGTGGGAGCGGTACATGGCCGCCTGCAACGAGCCCAGGACTGCGATGCCGAGGGCGCCGCCGAGCTCGTACCCGGTCTCGGCGATGGCAGCCGCGGCGCCCGAACGCTCCTTGGGCACCGTACTGACCACCGCGTCGGTCGTCAGCGTCATCGCGATCCCGATGCCGAGGCCCAGGACCGCCAGCGAGACTCCCAGCCCCCAGTAGGAGGCGAAAGGCGCGGTCGCGCCGATCCCGGCCAGGCCGAGCGCTCCCAGGCCGAGGCCGGCACCGATGCAGCGCCCGGCGCCCAGCCGGACCACGAGGAAGCCGATCACGGCGACGACCGCGATGGAGGCGAGGGTGGCGGGCAGTTCGGCGAGCCCGGCATGCAGGGGGCCGAAGCCGCGCACCATCTGCAGGTACTGGGAGAAGAAGAAGAGCAGACCAAGGAAGGCGAAGATGGCCAGGGCATTGGCACCGACGGCGCCGGCGAAGGCCGGGATCCGGAACAGTGAGACGTCCAGCAGCGGAACGGTCAGGCGCTTCTGCCTGCGCAGGAAGGCCCATCCGGCCAGCAGCCCCAGCACGGCGGCCAGGAACACGAGCAGGTCGGCCCCGCTGCCGATCCAGCGCTTGACGGCATAGACCAGGGGCACGATCGCCAGGATCGAGAGCGCCGAGGAGGCCAGGTCGATCCGGTGACCGGTGGTGCCGCGGGACTCGGGCAGCAGGAACCATCCGCCAACCAGCGCCAGCACCATGATCGGCACGTTGATCAGGAAGACCGACCCCCACCAGAAGTTCTCCAGCAGGACGCCGCCCACCAGCGGCCCCAGGGCGGCTCCAGCAGTGGCGCCGACCGACCAGAGCGCGATCGCGCGGGTCCGCTGCACGGGGTCGAGGAACATGGACCGCACGATCGACAGTGTCGAGGGCATCAGGGTTGCCCCGGCCACACCGAGCAGGGCCCGGGCCGCGATCAGTGCCTCCGCGCTGGGCGCGAACGCCGCGAGCACGGAAGCCGCACCGAACGCCGCGCTTCCCATCAGCAGCAGGCGCTTGCGGCCGATCCGGTCGGCAACATTGCCCATCGTGATCAGCAGTCCGGCCAGCACGAACGCGTAGATGTCACCGATCCACAGCACCTCGGTGGACGTGGGGGACAAGTCCTCGGTCAGTGACGGAACGGCGAGATACAGCACCGTGCCGTCGATCGCCAGCAGCATGACGACGAGCACGAGCACGACGAGCGCGGCCCACTCGCGAGGGCCGGCAAGACGCGGCACAAATTTCAGATCGGTCATACCCAACAACTTAACAGACCGTATGGACGGCTAAGCCGCCCGCTCGGTCTGTTGCGTGAACTGGTGGCTCCTACGCGACGCATGAGCTCCCGCTGCAGCACGAAAGCCTGGCCCGCACACGCACACCGGACCCATGGCTCGCCGGAAGGTAGCCGATCCGTCGGAGACACTGCCGGTGATGCCTGGAGAGCTGTATGAGGTGCCCCCGGCGGTGTGGACACTCTGGCAATGGATCTTGTTGATCCGAGGAAGGGTGCCCTGGTGGGACGTAAGTCTGCGTATCCGGAGGAGTTCAGGAACGATGCAGTGGCGTTGTACCGCGCTGCGGGCGGGAAGCGCACGTACGCGGCAGTCGCGGCGGATGTCGGGGTGACCGGCGAGACCTTGCGGAGCTGGGTGCGCCAGGCCGACGAGCAAGCGGGCCGCGGTCACAGCCGCAGCGACCAGACCGGGGAGAGCCGGGATGAGGAACTGGCCCGGCTGCGGGCGGAGAACGGCCGGCTGCGCAAGGCCGAGAAGGAATGGGAACTCGAGCGGGAGATCCTGCGTCGGGCGGCGGCCTATTTCGCGAAGGAGATGAAGTGAAGACCCGCCGCTGGGACTTCGTCTCCGTCCACACCGAGACCTTCGGTGTTCAGTGGATATGCCGGGTTCTTCAGGTCTTTCGCTCCGGCTATTACCGGTGGATCGCCGGTACGAAAGCCCGAACGGAGCGGCAGGTCGCCGACGACGCCCTGGTCGTGGAGATCCGCGACCGCTTCGAGGTGTACGTCAACAACGTGCTGCTGATGCAGCGTTACGTGCCCTCCCTCTTCCGCGGCGACGTCGAGTTCTTCACCGGTACGCACGAGCAGCTGGTGAGCGAGGTCTCCATCGCGCAGTGGAAGCCGTACCTGGAGGGG
>NZ_JAPJDM010000071.1:0-4322 GCF_026242095.1 Streptomyces sp. NEAU-W12 | reverse complement strand
TGGCTGGGCGGCTGCCGCCGTTTGCACCGCCGCTACGAACGCAAGGCCGAGCACTTCCTGGCCTTCACCGCCATCGCCTGCAGCCTCATCTGCTACCGCAGACTCTCCAAATGAGACTACTTCTTAGCTTGACGTTTATGCGGCTCTGCTGCTTGCGATGGCTTCCGCGAGGTTTGGTTTGTCCTGTTTCCCGACGGGGTGCTCGCGTGCGCGGTGCTTGTTCTTGATCCCGATTGGCCGACCGGGGCCTGCGGTGCTGGGTTTCGGTGCGCTGGCCGGCTGAGGTGTTTTCCCGTGGAGGCGGCGAAATTCTCGACGGACGCGCGCGGGTGTGAGGCGCCCTTGGCGGGCGGGCCGTTCCCAGGGATTGCGGAGGTCTTCTGCGAGGGGCCGGGCAAGGCGGAGTTGAGTGTGGGCTGCGATGACGAGCCAGGTCCAGCGGTCGGCGGCGGCCGGCTCGCGGAGTTTGGGAGCGGTCCACCCCAACGTCTGCTTGAACATCCTGAAGGTGTGCTCAAGGTCGAATCTGCGTAGGAATGCCTGCCAGAGCCGGTCCACGTCGTTTGCCGTTGCGGCGGTGGCGGACCACCACAGCCAGACCGGTCTGGGGCTGCGGTCTCCACGGAGGTGGTCGACCTGAAGACGGATGACGGTGCCTTCGATGACCGGCAGGTCTCCTTCGGGGTGGTCGGCCCAGGCCGAGTGCCGAACCAGTAGTGGGTGCAGGCGGTCCCAGGCAGTGGCGACGGCCTTCCCGTAGTGGGTGGTGTCGGACACGGTGGTGACCGATGGGACCGGCTGAGTGGCCGCGGCCTCGAACGCGAACTCCGCCCAGCGCTTGGGCTTGCGCCCGCGCTTGCCCGGTGGCTGCGGCGGGGCGGGAAGTACCGGACGCGGTCCGAACGCATCCGGCCCAGCAGCTCCACGGGCAGGTCCGCGAGCAGGAAAGCCAGTCGGGTCACGTCATAGCCGGCATCGACGACGACCAGGACGGGCGGGTCACCGATCTTCCACTGGCCTTCACATACAACCGCTGGAACACGTCCCGGACCTGGGCGGCGGTGACGGCGATCGCGTCGTCCCACGGACACAGCCGGACCACGTCCAGCATGGCAGTCCACGACGTCCGCCCCGGTTCCAGAGCGGCCACGAAGGAGTAGGGCCACCCGGGGATCATCTGGGCCGAGCCCCTGCCGCGACCGTATGTGTGGCAGAACAGCCGGTCCGGGCTGGTATTCGCATCAGGCCGCAGCCAGTTGCTGACATCGACCGCCAAGACCAACCGCCCCTCCGCCGTCCGGGGAAGCGGCAGTCCCGCCAGGGCCCTGCGCAGCCGTGCCACATCCAGATGCCCGCGGTTCAGCCCGCCGTACAACGCACCATGCCCACGCTGATGCTCAGGTACCAGGGACAGCTCGACCAACGTCCTCACCGGGCCGTCCGCACACAACAAGGCGTCACTCAGCTCGAACAAAGCATCCCGCCTCTGGGTCAGGCAGGCATAGAACTCCGTCCGAAAGCATGACAGTTCGGCAAACGCATCCCGCGGGGCATCCCGCTGCAGCAGACTCATCGCTCCGGCCTTCGTGCTGGTCAAGTGCCTCTGTGACGGAGCACAGGATCAGGCGAAGGCCGCTCTCACGTCAGGCACTCAGCCGAAAGCGTCACCAAGTTCGATGCCACGTTCGACCGCGGACGATAAACGTCAAGCTAAGTGGCGAAAAATGCATTTAGATACTCTACCTACCTCGTCATCCTCTTTATCTTGCGCTGGCGTGATTCCGATGAAGTATTGTCTGAAATTGACTAGGTGAAGAGTTGGTCAGCTAATTATAATTAGTTCAGCCATCAAGGAGGAGAAATGTCTCTCAATTTTCGCCGGGCAGCCACTGCGTTTGGGGCACTCGCTCTCGTGGGGGTGAGTGCTTCGTCTGCACACGCGGTGCCGACGCCTCAGGAGAATCAAGCTAGTGTCGCTGCCTCCTGTTACGGAGGAGCCGTTTCTTACTCGAAGCCGTCTAATCAGCCGCTGCTGTATGCAGGGCCGGCCCAATGGTTCGTAACCTCGTCGAACTGCAATGACATCAACGTCAAGCCGAAAACTAACCGCTACATGAAGGTATGCTTCGGCACCTCGGGCAGCGATTGTCAGGCGAACTGGACACTGGCTAAAGCGAACCAGTGGAATGTAATCGCAACTAACGTTCTGAATGGTTCGACATATATCATTTGGTTCAAGAGTAACGCGGCGTCCTCGGGTCAAATAGCCGACTAACCTCGATCTTTCTTAACGGTCCGCCGACGGAGTCGGTGGAACGTTTTCGTGCCGGGGGCTGGAGTTGGGTGAAGTGACCCCTCGGGTCCCGACACTTCCGTTTTATGCCGCGAGGTCCAGTCGTTGATGGCAGCGGATCCTGGCCTGGTGCGGCGTGATGTAGCCGATCGTGGAGTGGATCCTCTCCCGGTTGTAATGCTGCGCGATCCACTGGAATACGTCCTGCCGGGCTTCTTCCCTGCTGCCCCATACGGTGGTGCCGATCTCGGCTTTCAGGAGGGCGAAGAAGCTCTCCGCGGCGGCGTTGATGCCCCTATGGATGTCAAGCGGCGTCTCGGGCAGGTTCCGTGGGGTCTGCCGCGGTGTTTGTGGGGACAATGAGCCGGTAGATCTCTCGCGCGACGTACCGTTTGAGGCAGCGGATGATCTCTCGTTTGGTCTTGCCCTCCGCGAGGCGTGGCCGCAGGTAGTCCTGGGAAGGGCCCGCCCAGCGCAAGCGGCTGAGGACGATCCGGTAGAGGGCGGCGTTGGCCTGGCGGTCGCCGCCTCGGTTGAGTCTGCGGCGCTGGGTCTTGCCGGAGGATGCCCCGACCGGGCTGGTGCCGCACAGGGCGGCGAAGGACGCTTCACTGTCGAGGCGTTCGGGGTTGTCACCGGCCGAGATGAGCAGGGCTGCTGCAGTGTCAGGGCCGACGCCGTGGGCGTCAAGCAGGCCCGGCGTACTCGCTTTGATCGCTTCTGTTATGCGCTTGTTGAGGTCGTTGATCTCCTCGGTCAGGTGCTGGATGCGGCGGGCCAGCAGTCTCAAGGTGTGACGCGCGGCTCCTGCCGGCCCGGAGACCTCCGGCTCCGCGAGTGCGGCGCACTGTTTGAGCAGCTTCGAGTTGCTCAGCCTTGCCAGGGACTCGCGAAGTTCGGCGTCGGCGCAAACCAGAACGCTCTTGAGCTGGTTGATGGCCTGGGTCCTTGACTTGATCGCGGGCCCCTTCGCCAGCTTGAACAGTCGCAGCATCTCCACCGGGCCGTCGCTCGTCTTCGCTGCGGCGGTGGCGCGACCGGACAGCACGGCGCGGGCGGCGGCTTCGGCATCGATGGCGTCGGTCTTGCCGTGGCGCCGTCGGGCGGCCTTGTCGGGCTGGTTGACCTCGGTCACCTCGATGCCCTCGGCCCGAAGGTGCCGCGTCAGGGCAGCACCATAGGATCCGGTGCACTCGACCCCGGCCCGCCGCAGCATGCCGAACGACTGTGCCCAGGCCAGGAGTTGACGATATCCCTCCGCAGTCGCCGGAAAGCTGCGGCCGTCCAGAGCGGCGCCGAGCGTGGTGATGACGGCTGCGGCATGGACGTCCTTGTGGGTGTCAACGCCGAGCAGGATGTCCTCCTCGGCGTCGGCCGGAATGTGACATGGGACGGTGGGCTGCGTGATGCTGGGCAAGGTCGCTGGTCTCCTGATCGCCTCGGGTGCCGGTGGCCGTCGCCGGGCCGGGGCGGTCAAGACTGTGACGGTGCCTGTCGCGAAGGCCCCTATCGGGACACGTCCCCTGCCCGGCGGCAGCGAGCGCCGCTCCAGGCAGTGGCCGACAGATCAACGCCAAGGCAACAACGCCAGTCGAAGCACGGGTCAGGCCACCGCCCGGAGCGGCACCTGAGCATCCTCACAGTCGAAGCAGGATCCTGTGCGCCCCAGGCTCTGCCGGATGTCCAACTCGGCTAGTAGTGACCTGAATTGGTGTGATGTGTACTGCCCGGACTCAAGCGGTCGGAATGGAAGATCGCGTTGCCTGCCGTGTGTCCGCCCGCGTGAGCCATCCGGATGGCGTCCGAGACCAGCTCCGTGCGCATATGGCCGGCCATCGACCAGCCCACGACCTTCACGGGTGCACAGGTCGATGACGGTCGCGAGATACAGCCATCCCTCAGCCGTGGGCAGGCAGGTGATGTCGTCGACGAGTTTCAGCCCGGGCATCGGAGCGGTGAAGTCACGGCCGACGAGGTCGGGCGCCGGCGACGCGGTCCGGTCCGCCTTTGTCAAAGATCTCGCTCTGCG
>NZ_JAPJDM010000070.1:0-4460 GCF_026242095.1 Streptomyces sp. NEAU-W12 | reverse complement strand
CACGCGACTTCGCCGACACCACCCACGGCAACCACGCCGGAGCCTGGACCGCTCCGGTGAGGACGCCGTCCGTCTCCGCCGCCGGGTCCCCGGCCCCGTCGGCGGGCTCGGGTTCCGGGGCCTGTTCCAGCACGAGGTGGGCGTTGGTGCCGCTGACACCGAAGGAGGACACGGCGGCGCGGCGGGGCCGACCGGTCTCCGGCCAGTCGGTGGCCTCGGTGAGCAGGCCGACGGCGCCGCCGGACCAGTCGGCGTGCGGGGTGGGCGCGTCGATGTGCAGGCTCTTGGGCAGCGTGCCGTGCCGCATGGCCTGCACCATCTTGATGACGCCGCCGACACCGGAGGCGGCCTGGGTGTGGCCGATGTTGGACTTCAGCGAGCCGAGCAGCAGCGGCCGCTCTGCGGGACGGTCCTGGCCGTAGGTGGCCAGGAGCGCCTGCGCCTCGATCGGGTCGCCCAGGGTCGTGCCGGTGCCGTGCGCCTCGACGACGTCGACCTCGGCGGCGGACAGTCCGGCGTCGATCAGGGCCTGGCGGATCAGGCGCTGCTGCGAGGGCCCGTTGGGGGCGGTGAGGCCGTTGGAGGCGCCGTCCTGGTTGATGGCGGAGCCGCGGACGACGGCCAGGACCTGGTGCCCGTTGCGGCGGGCGTCGGAGAGCCGCTCCAGCAGGACCATGCCGACGCCCTCGGACCAGGCGGTGCCGTCGGCGGCGGCGGCGAACGCCTTGCAGCGGCCGTCGGCGGCCAGGCCTCGCTGACGGGCGAACTCGGTGAACATCTTCGGCGTCGACATGACGGTGGCGCCGCCGGCCAGGGCGAGGGAGCACTCCCCCTGGCGCAGGGAGCGCACGGCCAGGTGGAGGGCGACCAGGGAGGAGGAGCAGGCGGTGTCGACGGTGACGGCGGGGCCCTCGAAGCCGTACGTGTAGGACAGCCGGCCGGAGGCGACGGCGACGGTGTTGCCGGTCAGGAGGTGTCCGGCGACCTCCTCCTGGCGGCCCCGGGAGGCGCTGTCGTAGTCGCCGTGTCCGGTGCCGACGAAGACGCCGGTGGGGCTGCCGGTGAGGGAGTCGGGGAGGATCCCGGCGCGCTCCAGGGCTTCCCAGGAGGTCTCGAGGAGCAGGCGCTGCTGCGGGTCCATGGCCAGGGCCTCGCGCGGGGAGATCCCGAAGAACGCTGGGTCGAACTCGCCGGCCTCGTGCAGGAAGCCGCCCTCGCGGGCGTAGGTGGTGCCGTGGTGGGCGGGGTCGGGGTGGAACAGCCGGTCGAGGTCCCAGCCGCGGTTGGCGGGGAACGCGGAGATCGCGTCCACGCCGTCCCGGGCCAGCTCCCACAGTTCCTCGGGTGAGCGGGCGCCGCCGGGATAGCGGCAGGCCATGGCGACGACGGCGACGGGCTCGCGGTCGCGGCTCTCGGCGTCGCTGAGCTGCTGCCGGGCCTCCTGGAGGTCGGCGATCGCCCGCTTGAGGTACGCGCGGAGCTTGTCCTCGTTCGACATCAGGTGCCCACCTCTCACTCAGATTCCGGAAAACGCGGAGAGCGGCGGTCTCCGGATTCCACGCCCCGACCCTGTTCGGAAACCCGCGGTGCGCGCAGGGCGCGCCCGGTGGCTTTCCGGTCCGGGTCGTAGGCCCGACCCGGTCCGGTGGTCAGTCTGACCGTCCCGGACTGCGGGTTTCCCTAGAGCCTGGGGAGAAAGGCGGGGCCGGACGCGGTGGTGGGTACCACGCACGCCCGGCCCGGGAGGGGGAACTGGTGATTTCCCTCGTCGTCGTGGGTTATTGGGCGGCGACCGCCGACTCCTCCAGGGCGGTCAGCCATTCCTCCATGAGGGCGGCGGCCTTCGCGGAGTCCTCACGGATCAGGGAGAGGTGGTCGGCGTCGACCGGCCGTACGGTGGCCGACGGCACCAAGGGCTCGTGCAGGGTGTCGGCGTCCGGTGCGGGCACGCCCTCGATGAGGGCGCGAGTGCACTTGATCTCCAGTACGGGCGCGGTGGTGGGGTGCACGTCGAGCGCGTTGAGCAGCACCATCCACCGGCCCATCGCGGACAGCCGGGAGTTGGTGAGTCGTACGGGAGAGTCGTCGACGGCGGTGAAGTTGAACCGCATCATGCCCGAGAAGTCCATGCCCTCGTCGTTCTTGTGCTGGATGCTCAGCGTGTCGAGCAGTACGACGGCGGCGGGGCGGATGCCCCACGTGGTCTCCAGCACGCCGGCGGCGGCGTAGGCGAGGGAGCCGCCCGAGGAGTGGCCGACGAGGACGAAGGGCTGCCCGTCGGCGGCCTGCAGGGCGCTCTCGGCGATCACCCGGGCTGCGGCCTCGGGTCCGGCGGGCAGGGCCTCACCGGTGGCGAAGCCGACCAGCGGCAGCGCGGCCACGTCGCGGCTGCCCCGGAAGTGCGCGGAGAGCTGGGCGTACTGGTGGACGCCGCCGTTGGCGGTGGGCGCGCTGACACAGACCAGCCGCGAGGCGGCCGGGCCCTCGGCGAGCGTCACCGGCCAGGGCAGGTCCTCCAGTTCGGCGGTCGCCTCGAAGGTGGGCCGCAGGGCGGCGACGGTGGCCAGCATGCGCTGCGCTTCCCGGGTTTTGCCCTGGGCGATGCCGTCGAGGAACAGCCTCTCCATCGAGTCGTTCTCGACCGGGCCGCCCGGCACGCCGCCGCCCCGGGGGACGGAACCGCCGCCCTGGGCGCCCAGTTCGGTGAGCAGCCAGGAGGTGAGGCCGTTCGGGGAGCCGCTGTCGTAGACGATGCTGGCGGGCAGTTGCAGGCCGGTGGCCTCGCTGAGCCTGCGGCGCAGTTCGATGCTGATGAGGGAGTCGAAGCCGAGCTCCAGGAAGTCCCGTTCGGGGTCGACCTCGGAGGTGTCGGGGTGTCCGAGGAGTTCCGCGGCGCAGGTGACGACCAGGTCGTGCAGGGCCTGTTCCTGTTCGGCGGCGCCGAGGGTGGTCAGCCGGTCGCGGAAGGAGGCCGTGTCGGCGGCGCGGACCGGCACCGTGGAGGCGGTCGCGGCCGGGCGGGCCGCACGCGCGGCCGGTGCGGCAGGCCGGCCGGCGACGCCGGGCCCGAGCAGCCGGGCGGCGGACGAGGGGCGCAGGGCCAGCGCCTCGACCGACAGTGTGGGCCGGCCGGCGGGGTCGACGGCGGCGATGGACACGGTGTCCTCCCCGGCCTTCGCCAGGCGCACCCGCAGCCGGGCGGCACCGGAGGCGTGCAGGGACACCCCGGACCAGGAGAACGGCAGCAGGCCCTGGTCGGCGTCCTTCAAGTCGACGAACTCCACGGCGTGCAGTGCGGCGGTGAGCAGGGCCGGGTGCAGGGCGAACAGTTCGGCGTCGTCCGCGCGGCCGGGCAGCTCCAGTTCGGCGAAGACCTCCTCGTCGCGGGCCCAGGCGGCGCGCAGGCCCTGGAAGAGGGGGCCGTACTCGGTGCGCTCGTAGAAGCCGGTCAGGTCGAGGGGTTCGGCGCCCTGCGGCGGCCACTGGGCGGCGTCGAACTCGACCTGCTGCTCCTCGGGGACGAGGACACCGGCGGCGTGCTGGGTCCACGGCTCGTCGGGGGCGTCGGCGGGCCGGGAGTGGATGCCGAGTTCCCGGCCGCCGGACTCGTCGGGGGCACCGACCCTCACCTGGACGGCGACGGCGCTCCGGGCGTCGAGCACGAGCGGGGTGGTGAGGGTGAGTTCCTGCACCCGGCCGCAGCCCACCTGGTCACCGGCGCGCACGGCCAGTTCGAGGAAGGCGGTCGCCGGGAAGAGGACCATGCCGCCCATGGTGTGGTCGGTGAGCCAGGGGTGGGTGCGCAGGGACACCCGCCCGGTGAGCAGCACGCCGCTGGTACCGGCCAGTGACACCGCCGCGCCGAGCAGCGGGTGTTCGGCGGGGGTGAGTCCGGCGCCGGCCACGTCCCCGGCGAAGGCGAGGGGCCGCGGCCAGTAGGCGCGGTGCTGCCAGGGGTAGGTGGGGACGTCGGTGCGGCGGGCGCCGGTTCCCTCGAACCAGGCGGCCCAGTCGACGCGGACGCCCGCGACGTGCAGTTCGGCCAGTCCGGTGAGCAGTGCGGTCTGCTCGTCGCGCCGGGCGCGCAGGGCGGGCGCCGCCACGGTGTCCCCCTCGTCACCGAGGGTCTGCCGGGTCAGGGCGGTCAGGACAGCACCGGGGCCGATCTCGAGGAAGGCGTCCGCTCCCCCGTCGGCCAGTGCCCGTACGCCGTCGGCGAAACGCACCGTGCCACGGACGTGGCGCACCCAGTAGTCGGCGGAGCACAGCAGGGCGGGGTCCGCGATCCCACCGGTCACGTTGGACACGACCGGGATGGCCGGCACGGCGTAGGTGAGGCTCTCGGCGACCCGACGGAACTCCGCCAGCATCGGCTCCATCAACGGCGAGTGGAAGGCATGACTCACCGAAAGACGCTGCGTCTTGCGACCCCGGCCGGCGAACTCCTCTCCCACCGCGGT
>NZ_JAPJDM010000007.1:290450-304702 GCF_026242095.1 Streptomyces sp. NEAU-W12 | reverse complement strand
CGCGGCCGAAGGAGGTCGTACCTCCGGCCGCGCTGAAGGCGACACCCGGCGACGCCGCTCAGAGGCCCCCGCCGGTCCGGGTTCAGCGGGCGAGCAGGTCCCGCAGGGCCCCGGTGACCTCGCCGGGTGCCTCCTCGGCCATGAAGTGACCGGAGGCGACGGTGGTGTGCCGCAGGTCGGGTGCCCAGGCGCGCCAGACCGCGGCGGCGTCGTAGCCCAGGGCCGCGCCCCAGTCCTGCTGGAGCACCGCGACCGGCATGCGCAGCCGGTTCCCGGCGGTCCGGTCGACCCGGTCGTGTTCGAGGTCGACGCCGGCGGAGGCGCGGCAGTCGGCCACGATCGAAGGAACCGCGGCACGGCAGGCCGCCAGGTACGCGGCGCGGATGCCGGCCGGGACCGCCCGGTCGTCGGTCGCCCAACTGTCGAGGAAGTGCCCGAAGAAGGCGTCCGGCTCGGCAGCGATCATGCGCTCCGGCAGGCCCGGCGGCTGAGCCATCAGGTACAGGTGGAAGGCGACGGACGCGGTGACCCCGTGCAGCACCTCCCACATGTCGAGGGTCGGCAGGACGTCGAGGCAGGCCAGATGGGTGACCGTACCGGGGTGGTCGAGCGCGGCGCGGAAGGCCACCAGGGCACCGCGGTCGTGCCCGGCCAGCGCGAACCGCTCGTGCCCGAGGGCGCGGGCCAGGGCGATGACGTCGCCGGCCATGGTCCGCTTGGCGTAGACGGTGCCGTCGGTGTCCTCCGGTTTGCCGCTGGCACCGTAGCCGCGCAGGTCGGGGCAGATCACGGTGTGATCGGCGGCGAGGTCGGTGGCCACGTGCCGCCACATGAGGTGGGTCTGCGGGAAACCGTGCAGCAGTACGACGGGAGGGCCCGAGCCGCCTACGGCCGCGTGCAGGAAGACCTCGTCGGCGACGGGAATGCGATGATGGCCGAAACCGGCGATGACAGGCGTCATGGCCAGGCTCCTTTCCTCGGGGAAGCGGGTTCTTCCATGCTGTGGGCGCCGGATGAGCAGCGAATGAGCAACGTCGTGCGGCAGCCGGGAACGGCACACGGGCAGTTGCCTTGCGGCGGCATTCCGGCCTGAGGCCACCGCGCACGGCGGAAAGAGAGTGGGGGGAAGGGTGCGTGTCGTCTTCGGTGTGCTCGGACCGGTGGTGGCCTGGAACGCAGACGCAGACGCGGGTGCAGGAGCTGAGGCCGGAGCGGAGGGGAACGGCAGGACGGCCGTCGCCCTCAAGGGCCCCCGGCACCGCTCGGTGCTGGCGCGGCTGATCATCGCCCGGGGACGTGTCGTGCCCGTCCGGCGTCTGATCGACGACCTCTGGCCCGATCCGCCCGGCGACGCGGCGGGTTCGGTACGCACGTTCGTCGCCGCGCTGCGCCGCGCCCTGGAACCGGAACGCGCTCCGCGTACTGCGGCCGGGCTGCTGGTCACCGAAGGCCCCGGGTACGCGCTGCGCGCCGCCGCGGACGAGGTGGACGCCTGGTGTTTCGAGCAGGAGGTCACCGCCACCGCGGCGCTGCCGCCCACGGACGTGGCCTCCCGGCTGGAGGACGCGCTCGGCCGGTGGCGCGGACCGGCCTACGCGGAGTTCGCGGACCAGCCGTGGGCTCGGGCGGAGAGCCGACGCCTGACCGAACTGCGGCTGCACGCCGTCGAGCGCCGCGCCGAAGCGCTGCTGGCCCTGGGCCACCCCGAGCGGGCGGCCGCCGACCTGCGGGTGCACGCGACGGAGCACCCGTGGCGGGAGCACGCCTGGCGGCTGCTCGCCCTGGCGCTGTACCGCGCGGGACGTCAGGGCGACGCACTGGCCGTGCTGCGGCAGGCCCGCAACGCGCTCGCCGAGGAACTGGGCATCGAGCCGGGTGGGGGCCTGCGCGGCCTGGAGGCCGACATCCTCCACCAGGCCGGCCCCGCCCGCCCCGGTGCCGGCGGGACGGCGGGGCAGGTGTGGGAACGGGCCGCGGCCGCGTACGACCGCACCGTGGCCACCAGCGCGCGGGCCCGCCTGGAATCCACGGTGGGACTGCTGCGCGGCCTCGCGGTGGCCGGCGGTGGCGGCGGCCTGCCGGCCGCCCTCGAGCACCGGGTCTCGGCCGTCACGGCGGCCGAGGAACTCGGCGACGCCGAACTCACCGCCCGAGTGATCGGCGCCTACGACGTCCCGGCGATCTGGACGCGCTCGGACGACCCGGAGCAGGCGGCGCACGTCGTCCGGGCCGCCGAGCGCACCCTCGCAGCCCTGCCCGCCGGGGGCCACGAGGCCGCCAGGGCCCGGTTGCTGGCGACGATCGCCCTGGAATCGCGCGGCACGGCCGGCCTGCGCGGTCCGCAAGCCGCCCGGCAGGCCGAGCAACTGGCCCGTGGTCTCGGAGATCCGGCGCTGCTGGCGTTCACGCTCAACGCCGTCTTCATGCAGTCCTTCGAACGGACCGGGCTGGCCCCGCGCCGGGAGGCGATCGGCAGGGAGCTGACCGACGTCTCCGCCCGGCACGGCCTGGTCACGTTCGAGATCCTCGGCCACCTCGTCCGGCTGCAGGCGCGTGGCGCCCTCGGCGACTTCCCCTCGGCCGACCGGCACGCGGCCGCCGCCGACCGCCTGGCCGCGCGTCACGAACGGCCGCTGGTCGCCGTGTTCACCCGGTGGTACGCCGCTCTGCGGCTGGACGCGACCGGCCGGGCACCAGCCCCCGAGGCGGAGGCGGCCTACCGGGACGCGGCCGCCCTGCTGGACGGCTGCGGCATGCCCGGCCTCGCCCAGGGGCTGCTGCCGCTGGCGCTGCTGTGCCTGCGTCTGCGCCGTGGCCTGCCCCCGCGCTTCGACGGGACCGTCGACTGGGGACCGTACGAGCCCTGGGCCCGACCGCTGACGCTGATCGAACAAGGCAGCCGTGCCGAGGCCGCCGAGGCCCTGCACGGGACTCCCGAACCGCCGCGCGACCTCCTCCAGGAGGCACTGTGGTGCCTCACCGCCCGAGCGGCACTCGCCCTCGCTGACCGGGACAGCATGCGACGTGCCCACACCGCGCTCGCCCCGGCGGCCGACGAACTGGCCGGCGCGGGCAGCGGGCTGCTCACCCTCGGTCCGGTGTCGGCCCACTTGGCCGACCTCGCGGTCGCCCTCAAGGACACGTGACGGTCCCCCGCCGCCGGACGGCCGAGCCGGTCCGGGAGCACGCCACCGGCCTCGGCCGCGATGTCGTGCGCCGGCGCGCCCGTACCCGCCGTGACGAAGACGGCGACTGCCGGAGCCTGGCGCCCGTCGCCGACGAACGGGCCGTCGCCGCCGCACGGGAACGAACCCGTCTGACCGGCCGGGCCGCCCAGTCGTGGCACACCCTCTCCGGCGGCGAACGCCCACGGGCCCAGATCGCCCGGGCCCCCGCCCAGGAACCGCGCGAACTGCTGCCGGACGAGCCGACCAACCACCTCGACATCCAGCACCAGCTGGACCTCCTCGACCTGACCGCCGGTCTGCCGGTCACCACCGCGACCGCCCTGCACGACCTCGACCTCGCCGCGATGTACTGCGACCGGCTCCTCGTCCTGCGCGACGGCCGCGCCTTCGCCGAGGGCCGCTCCACCGACGTACTCACCCCCGCCCTCATCGAGGAGGTCTACGGTGTCCGCGCCGAGGTGACGCGGCACCCCGGCCACCCGGTCATCCGCTTCCTGCGCGGGCCCGGCACGGACCGCCACCAAGAGCGCCGCTCCGTCTGTTCCTGATCGACCGGGCTCCGTTGTCCTTCCGAAGGACACTTCCCGTCCGGGTGAGGCGAACTCCGGTGATGTGCCCGGAGACGTACGTGTCACCGGTCGGCTCCAGGCCGATGCACGTGCCTTCCGGCCTTCCGGCCTTCCGGCCTTCCGGCCTTCCGGCCTTCCGGCCTTCCGGCCTTCCGGCCTTCCGGCCTTCCGGCCTTCCGGCCTTCCGGCCTTCCGGCCTTCCGGCCTTCCGGCCTTCCGGCCCTCCGGCCGGACTGATGGTGGACGAGGCCCCGGCCGTCCACCGGGTCCGGCACGCCGGGGTCGGCCGCGAGACCGGTCGGCATCCTCCGTACCTGCCGGTCGTCTCGCAGGCCGTAGTACCGGGACGACCGGCGCCCGCCGCCCGGCAGCGGCTTCCCGGAGGTCCCCGCGAGGCCGGCGCCGGGCGGTCCGGGGTCACGGCGCACCTGGGGGATCAGCGGTGGCGGGGTGTCACACCCCCTTCTAGCTTCGGCACATGACCAAACGACACCTCACCTGCCTCACCTGCGCCGGAGTCGTCCTCGCGTCGGGCATGGCCGCCGCCCCCTCGGCCGCACACCACGTCGTGCACCGGGTGCAGCCCGGCGCATCGATCCAGAAGGCCGTGGACGCCGCGAAGCCGGGGGACACCGTCCTCCTCTCGCCCGGCACCTACAAGGAGAGTGTCGACATCACCACGCCGGACGTCACCCTGCGCGGTTCCGGTGCCGGCCGCACCGTCCTGGTGCCCGGCACGGACACCGGCCGGGGCACCTGTGCCGGGGCGGGGCACGGCATCTGCGCGACCGGCACGGACAAGGCCCCGCTCGAGGACGTCACCGTGAGCTCGTTGACGCTGCGCGGCTTCACCCGGAACGGGCTGTGGGCCACCGGCACCGACCGGCTCCGGGTGCAGGGCGTGACCGCCGAGAAGAACGGCAGGTGGGGCATTGCCGAGCAGCGTTCGGTGCGCAGCGTACTCAGCCACAACGTGCTCGAGGAGAACGGCGACGCCGGACTGTTCGTCTCCAACACCGCCGGCGCGGAGGAGGACGTCCAAGACGCCCGGATGACGGTGATCCGCCACAACCGCATGGCCGGCAACCGCGTCGGCGTCACCGTGCGGCGGCTGCGGAACCTGACCGTCTCCCACAACGAGGCCACCGGCAACTGTGCCGCCGTGTTCGTGGTGGGCGACGGGTCCGAGCCCGCCGCCGACGGGCTGCGGGTGACCCACAATCACCTGTACGCCAACAACAAGCACTGCGCCGCCACACCCCGGCTCCCCTTCCTGCAGGGCACGGGCATCGTCCTCACCGGGGCCGAGGACACCCTCGTGGCCCACAACCGGGTCGAGAACAACAGGGGCACCTCCCCGCTGTCCGGCGGTCTCGTGATCCTCACGGGCTTCGCGGGTGCCGCCAACGGGCGCAACACCGTCCGCGACAACCTGGTCACCGGCAACAGCCCGGCCGACCTGGCCGACCGGGACACCGCCGCGACCCACACCTTCACCGGCAACACCTGCACGCTCTCCGAGCCCGCCGGACTGTGCTGAACGCCCCGCCGCACCGCTGCCCCGCCCCGCCCCTCACCACGCCCTCGCCCTTCCCCGGCACGAGAGAAGAAGCGGGGCGACGGATGACGACCGTCGATCCGGCTTCCCCACCCCCTGTGCGGCTGCGGGAGCTCGTCCTCGGGGTGGCCTGCGCCGCCGCCGTACGCGCCGTCGTCCGCCCGGGCGTGGCGTCGTCATCGGGAACCTCGTCGACCACACCCCCTCGATGCGGTTCACCACGGCCACGGGCCTGCTGCTCCTCGGCGTCGGCGGTGCCGGGCACGCCCGGCGGAGCATGATCGACCGGCTGACCGACGCGGGCCCGGTCATCGGCGAGGTCCGGCCGGTCGACGCCTGCCCGCACGCCGTCGAGTGCGCCGCCCCGGCTGATCCGTACCGCACCGACCGGGTCCACACCCGAGGCCGCCGGCTCCGCGACATACGCGGGACCGGCGGCCTCGGGTGTGTTCCGGGCCGGTGCTCAGGAGCCGGCGCCGCGCTCCCAGTGGTAGAAGCACTGCGCCATGGCGTCCTTGGGGCCGCGCCAGGTCTGGGGGTCGTACGGGCTGACGTACGCCTCCAGCCGTTCGCTGATGCCGCGGAACTCGGGGTGCCCGGCCACCTTCGCGATGGCGGGCGCCGGGTCCCGCTCGGACTCGATGAGGTGCAGGTACACGTCGTCGCCGAACTGGAAGAGCCGGCGCCTGTTCACCCCGATCAGGCCGGGGAGTTCGCCCCGGTCGGAGGCGGCGAACACCTCGGCGATCTGCGAGGCCGAACCGGGTGCCATACGGGCCACGATGAGTGCGTGGTGCATCGACGGTCCTTTCCGGATCGGTCGGCGGTCAGCCGGAGGTGACGGACGCGGTGCCCCTGCGCTCGCCGGCGGCCTGCTCGATCCGGTCCCGGATGAGCGCCATCTGCGTGCGCGAGTTGCGGTTGATGTTCTCCGTCATCCAGGCGTCGTCGACCGGCGCGTCGGGCTTCATCGCGAAGTCCTGCGTCCAGTTCATCCGGACGCCGTCCGGCAGCTGTTCGTACTCCCACAGGATGTCCATGTGGGCGAACGGGCCCGTCTCGACACGGCGGGCGCGCACGGTCCGGCGGGCCCGGTCGGGGGTGCGCTCGGAGACCCAGCTCCACACCTTCCCGTTGTCGTCCGGGTGCATGGTCAGCCGGAACGTCGTGGTGTCGCCCTCGCGGGAGAGCACCTCGACCGACGCGTACTCGCTGAACAGGTCCGGCCAGTTCTCGAGGTCGTTGGTCATCTCCCAGACGAGGTCGAAGGGAGCGTCGACGATGATGCTGTTCTCGGTGTGTCCTGCCACTTTCAGGCTCCAGCCTTGAGGGTGCTGTTGACGAGGTCCAGGAACTCCCGGGGCGACTTGCAGCGTTCCGAGTCGGGAGGAAGCGAGAGGCCGTACCGGTTCTCCAGCTCGCCGACGATGCCGAGCAGGCCGAGCGAGTCGAGGCCGAAGCAGTCGAAGGGGGACTCCGCGGCCTGCTTCAGCTCCTGCGGGTCGACGGTGATGCCGGCCGCCTTCTTCATCAGGACGGCCAGTTCGTCCACGGTGACTTCGGTGGTGATCATGAGTGTCTGCTCCTTCCCCGCCCGGGCCTACCGGGCGGATTCGCCGCCGCGGCGCACGACGAGCGCCGCGTTGGAGCCCATGAGTCCCCTGCTGAGGACGAGGGCCGTGCGCAGCTCGGCGGGCCGAGCGTGCGACATCACCAGGTCGAGGTCGTGGCAGATGTCGAACACGTTGGGCGTGGGAGGCACCTGGCCGTGTTCCATGGCGAGCACCGCGGCCACCGTGTCCAGCACGGGTGCCGCGCAGTGGGCCCGTCCGAAACCGGTCTTGGGCGCCGTGACGGGAACCCGCCCGCCGTGCGCGCCCAGTGCGTCGGCGATGGCCAGCGCCTCGGCGCGGTCCGCCTCCGGTACTCCCATCGCGTCGGCGAACACCACGTCGATGTCCTCCGGCGCGGCGCCCGCCTCGTCGAGGGCGCCGCGGATCGCACGGGCCAGACCCTCGCGCGACTCCTCCCAGCGGGAGGCGCCGGTGAAGGTGGCGGCATGACCGGCGAGGGTGGCCCGCACCGGCACCCCGCGCTCGCGGGCGCGGTTCTCGTCCTCGACGACGAGCAGCGCACCGCCCTCGGCGGGCACGAACCCGCAGGCCTTCGAGGTGAAGGGACGATAGGCGAGGTCCGGGTCCTCGGCGGTGCTGATCTCGGGATACCCGAGCTGGCAGACCATCGAGTACGGGGCCAGCGGCGCCTCCGCGGCCCCGACGACCATCGTGTCGGTGCCGCGCCGGACCACCCCGGCGGCGTGCGCGAGCGAGTCGAGGCCGCCGGCCTCGTCGCTCGCCACCACCCCGCACGGCCCCTTGAAACCGCTGCGGATGGAGATCTGGCCGGTGCTCGCGGCGTAGAACCAGGCGATGGACTGGTACGGGCCGACGAACCGAGGGCCCTGCCCCCAGAGTTTCTGCAGCTCACGCTGCCCGAACTCACCGCCGCCGGAACCGGCCGCGGTGACCACGCCGATGGAGAACGGCTCCGCGGGATCACCGCTGCCGAGACCGGCGTCGTCGAGGGCGAGGGCGGCAGCCGCCATCGCGAAATGGCTGAACCGGTCGGTCTGGACCAGGAACCGGTCCTCGATGAGGGCCGTCGCGTCGAAGGAGCGGACCTCGCCCGCCACCCGCAGCGGCAGGTGCCCGCAGCCCTCGCGGGTGATCCGGTCCAGTACGCCGATGCCTTCGCTGACGGACTTCCAGTAGGCGTCGGTCCGCTGTCCGTTGGGCGCGATCACACCGATGCCGGTGACGGCCGCGCTGCGGGGGCGCTGAGTGCTCATGGTGTCCTCCCGTCCGGCCCGGTCAGCAGCACCGCGGACTGGAAGCCGCCGAACCCGCTGCCGACGGAGAGCACGTTCCTCAGCTTCCGCGGGCGGGCGGTGCGCGGCACGTAGTCCAGGTCGCACTCGGGGTCGGGGGTCTCGTAGTTCGCCGTCGGCGGTACGGCCTGGTGCTTCAGGGCGAGCACGCAGGCCACCACCTCGATCGCGCCGATCGCGCCCAGTGAGTGCCCCACCATCGACTTGATGGAGCTCATGGGTGTGTCGTAGGCGTGGGCACCGAGGGACCGCTTCACCGCGGCCGTCTCGTGCCGGTCGTTCTGCCGGGTGCCGGAGCCGTGCGCGTTGACGTAGTCGATCAGTGTGGGGTCGAGACGGGCCTGGTCGAGCGTGCTGTCGATGGCCCGCGCCATCTCCAGGCCCTCGGTGGTCAGACCGGTCATGTGGTAGGCGTTGCCGAAGGTGGCGTACCCGCTGATCTCGCAGTGGATCCGTGCCCCGCGGGCCCGTGCGTGCTCGTACTCCTCGAGGACCAGCACCGCCGCGCCCTCGCCCATCACGAAGCCGTCGCGGTGCGCGTCGAAGGGACGGGAGGCGTGCTCCGGGTCGTCGTTGTTCGGCGACGTCGCCTTGATGGCGTCGAAGCACGCCATCGTGATCGGCGAGATCGGCGAGTCGGACGCCCCGGCGATGCAGACGTCGGCCCGACCCTCGGCGATGGTGTGGAAGCCGTACCCGACCGCGTCCAGCCCCGAGGTGCAGCCGGTGGAGACCGTCTGCACCGGTCCCCGCGCGCCGAAACGCTCGGCGACGACCGCGGCGAGCGTGCTCGGCTGGAACGCCAGGTGCAGTTTCGGGTCGGCGGCCCGGTGGTCCACGTCCCAGCGCGAGCCGTGCTCGCTGACCTGGACGTAGTCGTGCTCCAGCCGGGTGGTGCCGCCGACCGCGCTGCCCAGTGACACCGCGGTGCGCCAGGCGTCGTCGCCCCCCGGGCCGAGCCCGGAGTCGCGGACCGCCTCGTCGGCGGCGACCACGGCGAACTGTATGTACCGGTCGGCGTGCTGGCACAGGTCCGGTTCGAGACCGTGGCCGAACGGGTCGAAGTCGCACTCGGCCGCTATCCGCGAGCGCAGCCCGCTCGGGTCGAACAGAGTGATGCCGCGGGTCGCGGTGCGGCCGGCCGACAGAAGGTCCCAGAACGCCGTCGCCCCGGTGCCGCCCGGAGCGACCACCCCGATACCGGTGACGGCCACCCGCCGGGTCACTTTATGGCCTCACTGCGTCCGGCCGGCCGGCCCTGCCCGGTCCCGGACGTGACCGGGCCGCCCACGGTCAGCTGAGGGCCGGTCTCGGAGCCGGCGTTCTCCTCGGTGTCGACGTGTCCGAGGCTCGGATGCGGGGCGAGCGGGCCCAGGTGGAAGACCATGCGGGCCTCGGCGTCGGAGACGTTGCGGAAGCGGTGCCGCATGTCGATCGGGATCATCAGACCCTGCTCGGCCCGCAGCGCGAACGCCTCCCCGTCCAGGTCGACCTCGAGCGCGCCGCTGACGACGTACACGAACTCCTCGGAGTACGGGTGGTAGTGCTCGCCGATGCGCTCACCGGGCTGGATGACGGCCAGACCCATGAAGCCGCTGGTGGACCCCACCGTGGCCGGGGTGAGGAGGGTCCTGAGATCGCCTCCACGCCTTCTGTTGGGTTCCGTCTCGCTCAGGTCCACGATGCGTGGATGCTGTTGGGACATGGTTGGTACCTCCGGGTGGGGCGGGGACGTCCGGGCGGGCCGGCCACGGGCGTCACCACGGTTTGCCGTCAGGAATCCACCGGGCTGCGGTCGGTGATGGGCAGCATGTCGGCGTGCGACAGCAGCCGGTTGAGGTTGCGCTCCGAGTTCAGCGGGGCGTCGACTCCGACCGCCGCGCCGTCCAGGAGCCGCTCCAGCTCCGCCGCCTTCCCCGCGCCCTTGACGCCCAGGGCCCATCCGGGGTCGGCGTCGAGGTCGCCGGCGACGTCGATCATGCGGACCACGACGTCGTCGCGCTGGAAGACGGTGCTCGTGAAGACCGGGTTGTCCGGGGCGCCGGCCGCGGCCTCGTCCTGATGGGAGAGGAACCGGGCCAGCTCCGTGCCCCGGCCCTCGACGGCCGGGTAGTACAGCGCGTGCCGCCGCAGACCGGCGGGCTCGGGGCCGTCCGCACGGACGTGGTGCACGGAGGGGAGCGCGGCCCGTGTGAAGAACACCCGTGCGGAGCCGGGATCGGACAGATCCCGCTCCTGTTGCAGGTGGGGGTCTATGGCCTCCTCGACCGCCCGGATCTCGGGCTGGGCGGCCACGTGGCGCAGCGCCGCCGGCAGATCGCCCTCGACCTCCACGGCCCGCACCACGCGGTTGCCGTGCATGAACACGGAGGTGCGGCGCAGCCGCGTGTTCCCGTCCAGCTGGGCCTGGGGGGAGGAGTACCCGGCCAGGTGCTCCGCGACCTTGGACTCACTGCCCGGCTTGACGGTGAAGGTGAGCGCGTGGCGGGCCACTCCGTCGCCCACACGGGCCTGCGCCTGCAGACCGGACCGCGCCTTGCCCTCGGTGTCCGGCTCCGTCTCGCGCAGGACGCTGTAGCGCATGGAGCGGGTGTCGCGGACGCAGCTGTGCATCGGGCGGACGATCTCGATGTGCTCCTCGCTGTTCACCCAGGCGAGGAACGGAAGTGCGCTCTCCCACTCGCTGGTGATGAGCCACTGCGAGGGGTTCTCGATCGACTGGCAGAGCTGGTCCTGGATGTGGCCGGGAATGGACGCGACCTTGCTGCTCATGTGCTCGTAAGCCTCGAGGAACTGCTCCTGGGCCCCGTCGTACAGGTCGAGCAGCAGGATCACCCGCAGCCTGGAGCCGTCGAACGCCGACTGCGCTATGCGTCCCGCCATGGGTCCCGTCGTGCGTTCCGTCGTGGTCATCCGGCGCACCTCTCCTCATTCTTCACGAAAGGCTCTTCAGTGGGGGTCGGAAACGGCACCGCCGCCGAAACGGCCGGGCTCGCCCTGAACCGATCGTCGACGCGTCCCGCGAGGTGCGCGAGACACACGGGGCAGGTGGGTGAACCACGCGTCAACCGGGTGCCGCCGGGACGCGAACCGATCCGTACCGGGCATGAATGCCGCGTCCTGTTCCACCGCCCGTCGAGGGCGACGCCGGAGGCACTTTCAATGAACCGATCGCAAGAGGCCGGCGAGACCGGCCACCACACGCCCGTTCTCATCGTCGGAGGCTCCCTCGTGGGCCTGTCCATGTCCGTGTTCCTGGGGCGTCTGGGCGTGCCCCACATGCTCGTCGAACGTCACACGGGCACGTCGATCCACCCGCGCGGGCGCGGCAACAACGTGCGCACCATGGAGCTGTTCCGGGTGGCCGGAGTGGAGCGGCAGATCAGGGAGGTCGCGTCGGTCCTCGCGGACAACCACGGCATCATGCAGACGCCGAGCCTGGCGGACGGCGACGGCGAGTGGCTGTTCAAGGAGATCGACCCCGGAGGCGGACTGGCCCGGTTCAGTCCCGGCGGGTGGTGCCAGTGCAGCCAGAACGACCTCGAACCGGTGCTGCTGGCCCACGCCCGCGAACTCGGCGGCGATCTGCGCTTCGCGACCGAGCTGATGTCGTTCGACCAGGACGACGACGGGGTGACGGCGCGGGTCAAGAGCCGGGAGACCGGCGAGCACACCACCATCCGCGCGGACTACCTGGTCGCCGCGGACGGCCCGCGCAGCCCCGTACGGGAGCGGCTCGGTATCCGGCAGAGCGGTCCGGGCGACCTGTTCCACAACGTGAGCGTCACCTTCTCCTCCCGCGACCTCGCGGGCGTCGTCGGCGACCGGCGGTTCATCGTCTGCTACCTGACGAACCCGGAGGCCGACGGGGCACTGCTGCCCGTGGACAACACCGAGAACTGGGTGTTCCACGCCCCCTGGCACCCCGAAGACGGCGAAACGCTCGAGGAGTTCACCGACGAGCGGTGCATCGCCCACATCCGGCGGGCGGTCGGCGTGCCCGGCCTCGACGTCAAGATCACCGGCCGGGCCGCCTGGCACGCCGCCGAGCGGGTCGCCGAGCGGTACACCGACCGCCGGGTGTTCCTCGCCGGCGACTCGGCCCACGAGATGTCGCCCACCGGGGCGTTCGGCTCCAACACCGGCATCCAGGACGCGCACAACCTCGCCTGGAAGCTGGCCGCCGTCCACGCCGGCTGGGCGGGTCCCCGACTGCTGGAGTCCTACGAGGCCGAGCGCCGGCCGGTCGCGGAGGCGACCAGCGCCCGTGCCTCGAACCGCTCGGTCGAGCACAGCCACCCCGGCTACACGCCCGCGGCGGGTGCCGGCAGCAAGGGCCCCAAGGGCGGAATCCTCAACGTGGCGCTGGGCTACCGCTATCCGCAGGGCGCGGTCGTCGGCGGCGACCCGGCGGCGCCGGTCGTCCCGGAGGGGCTGCAGCTGACGGGGGAGCCGGGCACCCGGGCCCCCCACCTGTGGCTGGACCGCGACGGTGTCCGCATCTCCACCCTCGACCTGTACGAGCGGTCCCTGGTGCTGTTGACCGGCGAGTCGGGCGACGGCGACTGGCACACCGCGGCGGCACAGACGGCGCAGCAGTTGCGGGTGCCGCTCGACGCCTACCGGGTCGGTACCGGCCCCGCCGCGGACCTGAGGCCGGACGACGGCGTCGACTGGGCCCAGGCCCACGGCGTCACCGGGGACGGCGCGGTCCTGGTCCGCCCCGACGGGTTCGTGGCGTGGCGCTCCGAAAGGGCCGCGGCGGACCCCGCGACGGTGTTGCGGAAGGCCGTCACGGACATCCTGGCCCGGGAGCGGGACTGACGGTGCGCGCGGTGAGGCGGCGTCAGGCCCCTCTGACGCCGCCCTGCCGTCCCCGCTCCGCCTTGGCCTTGTGTTGTTCGAACCGCTGGACCGCGGGCCCGTCGTCGTTCCACGGCCACGGGGTCACCGCTCCCTGGAGCGCCTCGAAGACATGGTGCGCGTCGACGGCCCGGCCGGCCGCGCACAGCGCGTACGCCAGGACGTTCAGGTCCGCCTGGGCCGCCGCGTGCTGGAAGAATCCCGGCTTCGCCCAGAGGGAGGCGGCCTGCTCCAGCGAGGCCGCGATCTGCCCGCCCTCCCACAGCTGACCGGCCGTCATGGCCCGCACACCGCCCTGCGCCACCAGCCCCTGGTACTGCCGGACGGCCGCGGTCAGTTCGATCGCGGCGCACGGCGCGTTGGCCGGTATCCGGGTGCGCACCACATCGATGAAGTCCAGGACGGCCGCGCTCGACCCCCCCTCCTCCGGCGACAGATGGGCGAGCATCTGCAGATAGGCCTCGCGGTGCCAGCGGTCGCGTCCGGTGGCCTCCCGCCAGATGGCGTTGACCTCGCTCTGCGGATACCGCTCGACGCGGGCCATGCCGAGCAGGACCACCCAGGGCAGCGGATCCGCCGGGTTCAGCTCCGCGGCCCGATGGCACTGGGTCACCAGCTGTCCCGCGTCCTCCAGGTGTCTGTCCCGCAGGCCGCGCGTCAGGCCGACCCACGAGTGGAACACCAGGGCGTCGGGATTCTTCGGCGATCTGGCCAGCCAGGCCGAGGCCAGGTCGGACCCCGATTCGGCCGTCTCCCCGGCCAGCACGGACACCCGATGGCTGCGCCGGTCCCAGTTGTCCCCGGTCTCCTCCAGGAGCCCCGCGACGAGAGTCACCTCCGTCGGCCTGACGCCTCCACCGCGCTTGCTCACCTGCCGGAGGACGCGCGCGAGGGCGTCGTCGTCGAGAGCGGGGACGATACGGGGACGTTTACCGGTACGACTACTGAAGAGCGCCATGTCCGCAGACTAGGAACTGTGCCGGGTTGGGCAACCGGTACGGGCCGATCGTTACCGATCCGGACCTGGGCGGGACGAGGTTTCGTCACCGTATCGGCGCTTGAGACCTGAACAGGACCTTATTTATGGGTAGTTGAGGAAGCCGGTGCAGAGCGGCGGGGGGGGGGGGGGGGGGGGGGGCCGCCCCCCCCCCCCGCCCCCCCGGGGGGGGGGGGCCCGGGGGTTGGTT
>NZ_JAPJDM010000007.1:61993-290440 GCF_026242095.1 Streptomyces sp. NEAU-W12 | reverse complement strand
GTCTTTTTGTTGGGGGTTTTGTGGGGGGGGGGGGGGGGGGGGGGGGGGGGGGGGGCCGGGCCGGCCGCCCCCCCCCCGCCGTGCCCTGCGCGTGTCTTCCGGCGTATGTCCTTTTGCCTGCCCGCCCGTCTTCGCCCGTGCCCGGCCGGTCAGGAAGCCGGAGCCGGTGCCGGGAAGGTCGGGTACTCCACCCCGGAGACGTACTGGACGACCCGGACGACCTGGCAGGAGTAACCGAACTCGTTGTCGTACCAGAGGTACAGGATCGCGTTGTCGCCCTCGACCTTGAGGGCGCCGGCGTCGACGATCGAGGCGTGCCGCGAGCCGATGAAGTCGCTGGAGACCGCGTCGGGGGCGCTGATGAAGTCGATCTGACGCTTCAGCGGTGAGGTGAGCGACACCTCGCGGAGGTACTCGAGCACCTCACCGCGGTCGGCCTCGCGGCCCAACTGCAGGTTGAGGATCGCGATGGAGACGTCCGGCACCGGGACCCGGATCGAGCTGCCGGTGATCGTCGCCTCGAGGCCGGGCAGCGCCTTGGCGACGGCGGAGGCGGCGCCCGTCTCGGTGATCACCATGTTCAGCGGCGCGGAGCGGCCGCGGCGCTCGGACTTGTGGTAGTTGTCCAGCAGGTTCTGGTCGTTGGTGAACGAGTGGACGGTCTCCACGTGGCCGCGCAGCACGCCGTACTCGTCCGCCATCGCCTTGAGCGGCGGGACGATCGCGTTGGTGGTGCAGGACGCGCAGGAGATGATCCGCTCGTCGGGCTTGAGGGTGTCGTGGTTCACGCCGTGCACGATGTTGGGCACGTCCCCCTTGCCGGGCGCGGTCAGCACCACCTTGTCGACACCGGGACGCAGGTGCAGCGAGAGGCCCTCGCGGTCGCGCCACTTGCCGGTGTTGTCGATGAGGACGGCGTTCTTGATGCCGTACGCCGTGTAGTCCAGCTGTGACGGGTCGTCGGCGTGGATCACCTTGACGGTGTTGCCGTTGGCGACGATCGTGCTGTTCGCCTCGTCCACGGTGATCGTGCCCTGGAACTGGCCGTGCACGGAGTCGCGGCGCAGCAGGGAGGCGCGCTTGACGATGTCCTGCTCGCCGCCCCGGCGGACCACGATGGCGCGCAGCCGCAGGCCGTTGCCGGACCCGGACTTCTCGATGAGCAGGCGGGCGAGGAGCCGGCCGATACGACCGAAGCCGTAGAGGACGACGTCGCGCGGCTCACGCCGGTCGGTCTTGTGGACACCGGTGGCCCCCGCCACGGCCTCGGCGGTGAACTCCTCCACCGACAGTCCGCGGTCGTCGGTGCGGTGGGTCGCGGCGAGCAGGCCGAGGTCGATCTGGGACGGACCGAGGTCGAGCGTGGTGAGCGCCCGGAGGAACGGCAGCGTCTCGGTGACCGACAGCTCCCGGCCCGAGATCTGACGGGCGAAGCGGTGGGTCTTGAGGATCGAGACCACCGACTTGTTCACCAAGGAGCGGCTGTGCAGCAGGACGGTGACGTCCTGCTCGCGGTGCAGCTTCCCGATGATCGGGATCATCGACTCCGCGACTTCCTCGCGGTGTTTCCAGTTGGTGAACGAGTCTTCGTTGACAGTCACAGGATTATCTTTCGAGCTAGGAGGCGCTCATATGATAACCATGCCGGTCAGAGGGTCTGAGGGGGCGCCCGTCCTGCGGATGTCCAGCAGGATTGCGGCCCGCGCGATCGGGTACGCGTGCAGGACCGTGCCCGGAGCGGATCCCGGCCCGACCGCTGGTCCGCCGTTCTGCCGATCCGTCGATCCCGTCCGGGACGGGTCCGTACGACCGCCGTTACGAGGGAAACTGCCATGGAGACACCTGCGCACGAGAACAACGACCCCACGTCCGCCCAGCGGGCCCTGAACACTCTCGCGGAGAACACCCGGGACGCGGCGGCACTGGACGCCCTCGCCCACAGCGACGTACTCATCCCCGTGCCCGACGACGCGGGCGACGAGGCCGCCGAGCCCGGCGCGGTCGCGCTGCCCGTGATGGAGCAGCCGGACGGCAACCAGGTGGTGCCGGTGTTCACCTCGGAACTGGAGATGTCGGGGCTGCTGCCCTTCGTCTCCCGCTACCGGCTGGTGCCGCTCGGGGCTCTGGCCGCGCAGTGGCCGGCCGACGAGCTGTCCCTCACCATCGACGGCAGCTCGGAACACCGCCTCACGCTGACGTCCGAGGGGGTACGCACCCTGCTTGCCCGTCCCTAGGGCCTGTGGCGGGGGCGGCGCCTGCCGTGCGACGCCCGGCACGTGCTCCCGCCGCACCGTCCGGAAGCCCGGGTGCGCCCGGTGCGAGGGCTTCCGGGCGGCACGCCGGGAGCACGGCCTTTCCGAGCTCTCGGCTCTGCCCGACCAGGGGCCCCGTGATCCCGCGAGGCCGTCCTCCGGGCGGCGACACCCCTTCCGCCGCAGGTCCCAGCCGGGCGTGCCGCGGCCGTCCGGTGCGGCGGACTACTCGCCCAGCGCGCGGGCCAGGGCCGCGCGCTGGAGCGGCAGTACCTCGGCGTGCAGGTCACGGCCCTTGGCGGTGAGCATGACGTAGACACCCCGCCGGTCCTCCGCGCAGATGCTGCGGGCGACCAGGCCGTCCTTTTCCAGCCGGGCGATGAGGCGGGACAGCGCACTCTGGCTGAGGTGGATCCGTCCGCCCAGGTTCTGCACCCTGCACTGCTCGCCCTCCCGGGGCGACGCGGTCGCGAGCAGGTCGAGCACCTCGAAGTCGGATGCCCCGAGACCGTGCGGATGCAGCGCGCGGTCGATCTCGCCGAGGGTGCGGGCGTGCACCGCCAGGATCTCCCGCCACCGCTCCTCGAGCCGGACGCCGACCGTGTCCGCTGTCATGGTTGAACGATAACATTTGTCCGGAATTCAACTAATGTTGGGACGGTGCGCGCCGCGCCCGGGCCCGGCGCGTGTTCCTAGGTCGACCCGCGCTTCACCAGTTCCGTCGGGAGGATCACCGTGGCCGGGTCCTCGCCGCCGACCTGGGCCAGCAGGACCCGTACCATCTCGGAGCTGATGCGGTCCCACGGCTGACGGATCGTGGTCAGGCCGGGACTGGTGGAGACCGCGGCCTGGGAGTCGTCGAAGCCGCCGACCGCCACGTCCTCCGGTACCCGCCGCCCCGCGCGGTGCAGCGCCGTCAGCACGCCCTGCGCCATCAGGTCCGAGGCGACGAACACGGCGTCCATGTCGGGCGCCCCGGCCAGCAGCCGCTCCGCGCCCGCCTCTCCGCTGGCCCTGCTGTAGTCGCCGGAGACGATGAGCCGCTCGTCGCTCCCGACACCGGCCTCGGCGAGCACCTCCTTGTACCCGGCGAGGCGCTCCACGCCGCCCGGGGTGTCCAGCGGGCCGGTCACCATGCCCACCCTGCGCCGGCCGAGCGACAGCAGATGGCGCACCATGTCCCGGGCGCCGTCCCGGTCGTCCGCGGCCACGTGACTCACCTTGGAACCCAGCCCGATCGGCTTGCCGCACGCGACCAGCGGGACGCCCGCGGCCCGCAGCTCCTCGGCCACCGGATCGCCCGAGTGGCTGGAGACCAGCAGTACCCCGTCGACATGCCCGGCGGTGATGTACCGCACTATGCGCCGCCGTTCGGCCTGCGTACCGGCGATCATCAACAGCAGCGGGATGTCGTGCGCGGCCAGTGCCTGCGTGCAGCCACGCAGCAGGACATTGAAGTTGGGATCCTCGAAGAACCGCTCCTGGGGCTCCGTCAGCAGGAAGCCCACCGAGTCGGAGCGGCCGGTGATCAGCGAGCGGGCGTGCCGGTTCACCACGTACCCCGTCCTGCGGATCGCGGCGTTGACCGCTTCCGCCGCGGACGGGCTGACGTAGTGGCCGCCGTTGAGCACGCGCGAGACGGTGCCGCGCGAGACACCGGCCTCGCGCGCCACGTCGTGGATCGTCGGCGGCCTGCGCCTGCCCCCCGTGTTGCTCATGGTCATGACTTTACGGCTCCGGAGAGCAGATCCAGGCTCCAGAACCTCTGGACGACCAGGAAGAGCGCGACCAGCGGGAACACCGCGAGGAACGCGCCGGTGACCACCAGGGTGTACAACGCCGGAGCGTTGGCACCCTGCTCGAGGAGTGTGTGCAGACCGAGCGTGATCGGGAACTTCTCGTCGTCGCTGAGCATGATGTACGGCAGCAGGAAGTTGTTCCAGATCGCGACGAACTGGAACAGGAACACCGTCACCAGTCCGGGCAGCATCATCGGCAGCGCGACCCGGGTGAAGATGCGCCACTCGCCGGCCCCGTCCATCCGCCCGGCCTCCACCACGTCGGACGGCACCGACGCCGCGGCGTAGATCCGCGCGAGGTAGACGCCGTACGGGGAGAGGATCTGCGGCAGCAGCACGGACAGGTGGGAGTCCGTGAGGTCCGCCTGGGCGAGCAGCAGGTACTGCGGAACGGCGAGGATCACCGGCGGCATCAGCACACCCGCGAGCAGCACGTTGAACAGCGTCTCGCGGCCCCGGAAGCGGTAGACCGCCAGCGCGTAGCCGCTGACCGCCGACACGCACGTCGACAGCAGGGCGCCGAGGCCGGCGTACAGGGCGGAGTTGCCCATCCACGTCCAGTAGACGCCGTCGCGGTAGGCGTTCAGGTCGGAGAGGTTCCCGGTGAAGCCGGTGCCGGGCCAGAACGTGAACGTGGAGAACAGCTCACTGCCGGACTTGGTGGACGCGACGACCACCCAGGCGACCGGCAGCAGGCAGTACAGCGCGCCGAGGAGCAGCGTCAGGGTGGGGACCAGGGCGGTCCGGCGGGGCCCCGCCGGAGCCCGGCCGGTGCCCGGGGCGGTGCCGGCCACGGGCTCGGCCTTGTTCAGGGCCGCGGAACTCATCGGGCCGCCTCCTGCTTGTTGCGTCGGTTCGCGGCCCGCAGGAAGCCGAAGGAGAGCACCAGGGTGGCGAGCGCGATGAGGGCGGCCTGCGCGGCGGCCGAGTGGATGTCGCCGTTGCCGAAGGCGTCCTGGTACACCTTCATCAGCGGACTCCAGGTGGTGGAGACGGAGTTGGTGAGCGGCTTCAGTGTGGTCGGTTCGTTGAACACCTGGAGCGTCGCGATGATCGAGAAGAAGAAGGTGAGCACCAACGACGGCGCGACCATCGGAATCTTGATCCTCAGCGCGATCTGCAGAGGGGTGGCGCCGTCCAGCTTCGCCGCCTCGTGCACCTCGAGCGGGATGGCCCGCAGCGCGGTGTAGATGACGATCATGTTGAAGCCGGTGCCGCCCCACACCGCGATGTTCGACAGGGCGAGGAACAGCGGACCGCCGTCCAGCAGGTCCGGCTGCGGCAGGCCGAACGTGTCGAGCGCGAAGTGGAACGGGCTCACGTCGGGCAGGTAGAGAAAGCCCCACAGCAGCGCCGCGATCACGCCCGGGACGGCGTACGGCAGGAAGATCGCGAGCCGGGTGAAGGGCGCGAGCCGCACCCGCTCGGAGTCCAGCATCAGCGCGAACACCAGGGCGAGCCCCAGCATCACCGGCACCACGATGCAGCCGTAGCCGAGCACCCGCAGCGTGCCGTCCAGCAGCTCGCTGTCGGAGAGGGCGGCGGTGTAGTTCTCCAGGCCGGCCCAGACCTCCTTGCGGGCACCCGAGCCCAGGCCGAGCCCGGACACCTGCACCTTGCGGAAGCTGAGCCAGACCGCGTACCCGATGGGCAGCGCGAAGAAGAGCAGGAAGAGAACCGTCGCGGGGATCAGGAAGAGGAAGGGGGCGCTGCGGGTGCGCCTGAGCGCAGAGGTGCGGGACGGGCGGGTGTGCGGGGCCCCTCCGGCCCCGTACGCCTTCCCGCGTGCCGAGGGTGTCACGGAGCGACCTCGAAGCCCTGCTTCTTCAGGTCGGCGACCGTGTCCTGCTGCATGCTGTCCACGGCGGCGACGAAGCCGGACCTGTTCTTCGCGGCGGCACCGAAGGCGTCCCTGAACGTCGTGTACGCCACGTTGACGTTCGGGCCCCAGGCCGACGGCGCGGTGGTCTGCGCGATCCCGGCGGCCTTCTCGTAGAAGTCCGGCTGGTTGGAGAAGTACTCCGGCGGGGTGGTGAAGGCGCCGCTGAGCTGGGCCGAGGTGGAGGCGGGGTAGATGCCGCTCTCCTTCGCCAGCGCGTTCAGGGCCTCGCCGTCGGTGTTCAGCCAGGCGGCGAACTTCGCGGCGGCCTCCTTGTTCTCGGAGTCCGTGGTGACGCCGGTGGAGGAGCCGCCCCAGCTGCCGGTGCGGTTCTCCCCGTCGTTCCACTGGGGGAGCGGAGCCATGGCCCACTTGCCCTTGGTGTCGGGCGCGGCCGTGCTCAGCGTTCCCGGCGCCCACACGGCACTGACCCACGCGATCTGCTTGCCGGTGTTGAGCGCCTTGTTCCAGGCCGGGGTGTACATCGGCTGGTTGTCGATGGCCCCCTCCTCGACCAGGCCGCCCCAGAACTCGGCGACCTTCTTGGTCGCGTCGTCGGAGATGCCGACCTTCCACTTGGTGCCGGACGTCGTCCACCACTGCGCGCCGGCCTGCTGGGCGAGCCCCGCGAACAGCCCCGAGTCGTTGGCGGAGAACGTGGTCAGGTCCGTCTGCGGTGACTCCTTCTTGAGCTTGCGCGCGGTGTCCGCGAACTCGTCCCAGGTCGTCGGCACCGTCAGGCCGTACTCCTTGAACAGGTCCTCGCGGTAGTAGAACATCATCGGCCCGATGTCCTGCGGGACCGCGTACACCGCGTCGGTGCCGAGCGTGGTCTGCTGCCAGACACCGTCCGCGAACTTGCTCTTCGCGTCGCCCACGTCCTTCGAGACGTCGGCGAGCGCGTCATTGCTGACCAGCGTGGGCAGCGCCTGGTACTCCGCCTGCACCAGGTCCGGGGCCTTGCCCGCCTTGTGCGCGGTGAGGATCTTGGTGACCAGCGTGTCGCCGGACGCCTGCTTCTTCACCGTGACCTTGATCTGCTCCTTCTTGCCGGGACCCTCGTTCCACAGGTCCACGACCTTGTCCATGCCGGGGGCCCAGGCCCAGTACGTCAGTGAGACCGGGCCCGACCGGGCCCCGCTGCCGTCGTCGGACGACGAGCCGCACGCGGCCAGTGTGGTGGCGCCGAGCGTGACCGCTATGGCGGAACCCACGAGGCGACGGTGCTTCGTGTATCGCATGGAACTCTCCCCTGACCTGGGCCCCCGCCTCTCGCGAAGACCTGCTGCCCAGCTGCGCGCGGCTCGTACCGTGGCTCGCGCTGCTCTGTGAGCGTTCACAGTAGAGAAACATCCCGGACACTTGTCAATGGTTGTTGCTGTGCGGTTATGTTGGCTTCGTGCCGCTCAAAGTGTGTGTGCACGTTCCCAGCAGTTCGACACATCGGGAGACAATCCATGCCGGAGACCACCCCCACGGGCCTCACCGGGCTCGCCTTCGGTGGGGACTACAACCCCGAGCAGTGGCCGGAAGGCGTCTGGACCGAGGACGTCCGGCTGATGCGTGAGGCCGGCGTCACCATGGTGAGCGTCGGCATCTTCTCCTGGGCCCTGCTGGAACCCGAACCCGGCGTCCACGACTTCGGCTGGCTCGACCGGGTCCTGGACCTGCTGCACGAGAACGGCATCCGCGTCGACCTCGGCACGCCCACCGTGGTGCCGCCCGTCTGGTTCTACCGCGCCCACCCGGACGCGCTGCCGGTCACCGCGGACGGGGTGCGCTACGAGTTCGGCTCCCGCGGCGCCATCTGCCACAGCAACGCCGCCTACCGTGCCGCCGCCGCGGACATCACCACCCGGCTCGCCGAGCGCTACGGCGACCATCCCGCGCTCGCGATGTGGCACGTCCACAACGAGTACGGCGTCCCCGTCTCCGCCTGCTACTGCGACGGCTGCGCCGCCCACTTCCGCCGCTGGCTCGCCCGTACCCACGGCACCGTCGACGCCGTCAACGAGGCCTGGGGCACCGCCTTCTGGGGCCAGCGCTACGCCGACTTCGAGCAGATCAACCCGCCGCGGGCCACCCCGACGGTCGGCAACCCCGGCCAGGCGCTGGACTACCGGCGGTTCACCGACGCCACCGTGCGGGAGAACTTCACCGCCGAGCGGGACATCCTGCACCGCCTCGCGCCCGGCATCCCGGTCACCACCAACTTCATGACGGCCCTCAGCCAGTGCGACTCCATGGACTACTGGGCCTGGGGCCGCGAGGTCGACCTCGTCACCAACGACCACTACCTGATCACCGACGGCCGCCGCACCCACGTGAACCTGGCGATGTCCGCCGACCTCACCCGCTCCGTCGCGGGCGGCGCCCCCTGGCTGCTGCTCGAACACTCCACCTCGGGCGTCAACTGGCAGCCCCGCAACCCTGCCAAGGCACCCGGCCAGATGGCCCGCAACTCCCTCGCCCACGTGGCCCGCGGCTCCGAGGGAGCCATGTTCTTCCAGTGGCGCCAGTCCCGGCGCGGCGCCGAGAAGTTCCACTCGGCGATGCTCCCGCACGGCGGCACCGACACCCGTGTATGGCGCGAGGTCGTCGAACTCGGTGCGCACGTCGACGCGCTGGCACCCCTGCGCGGCACCCGCACCGAGGCCGACGTCGCCGTGCTGTGGGACTGGCACTCCTGGTGGGCGCAGAACCTCGACTGGCACCCCAGTGAGGACCACGACGCCCGCGAACGGGCCGACTCCTTCTACGAAGCGCTCTACGACCGCCACCTCACCGTCGACTTCGCGCACCCGGAGGCCGACCTGTCGGGGTACCCCCTGGTCGTCGTCCCCGCCCTGTACCTGATGACCGAGGCGGCCGGCAACAACCTCAAGGAGTACGTCGAGAACGGCGGTACCCTCGTCGTCTCGTACTTCTCCGGCATCGTCGACGAACACGACGCCGTGCACGACGGCGCCTACCCCGGCCCCCTGCGGGACGTCCTCGGCCTGACCGTCGAGGAGTTCTCGCCGCTGCCGGCCGGCGGCCGGGTGCGCCTGAACGGCCCCGACGGCTCCGAACTCGACGCCGACGTATGGTCCGAGTTCGTGGTGCCGCGCGGCGCCGAGACCGTCTGGACCTACGCCGACGGCCTCACCGCCGGCCACCCCGCCGTCACCCGGCACCGCCTCGGCGAGGGCAGCGCCTGGTACGTCTCCACCCGCCTGGGCGCCGAAGGACTGGACACCGTGCTCGGCCGGGCCGTCGAGGAAACCGGGATCACCCCGCGCGCCGACCTGCCCCGCGATGTCGAAGTGGTGCGCCGCACCGGGGAGTCCGGCACCTTCCTGTTCGTGATCAACCACACCGCCGGCGACACCAAGGTGCCGCTGGACACTCCCGGCACCGAGCTGCTGACGGGTGAACGCGCCGCGGACCGCCTGGCGGTCCCGGCCGGAGCCGTCCGGGTCGTCCGACTCGACGGCTGAGCCGCGACTCCCCTCCGCCCGCGTGAGCAGCACACGCCGCGGGCGGAGGGAGGCCCCCGCCCTGCCGCGGGCGGGGGCAGCTCCCCTCCCCACGTCGAAGGGACGACGAACACCCATGTTCCATCCCAGACGCACGCGCGCACACACCCGCACAGCCGTCCTCAGGGCCCTGCTGCTGCCGCTCGCCGCGGGGCTCTCCCTCGCCGCACTGCCCGCACAGACCGCGACCGCGGCGAGCACCCTCACCAACGGCGGCTTCGAAGCCGGCGGTTCGGGCGCCGCCACCCCGGCCGGCTGGTCGGAGCACGGCTCCACCGCCGCCTCGTACTCCGAGTCCGGCGGACGCGGCGGCGGCCATCGCCTCTCCCACTGGTCGTCCTCGGCCTACCAGGTGGAGACGTACCAGTACCTGTCCGGTCTGACCAACGGGGACTACAAACTGACCGCCTGGGTCCGTTCCGGCGGCGGCCAGAACGCCGCCCACCTCGCCCTCAAGAACTGCGGTGGTCCCGACCAGCGCACCGACCTGCCGGTGTCCGCGAGCGACTGGATACGGATCGTCGTACCCGTCAGGGTGACGAACAACCAGTGCACGATCAGCGTCCACAGCGATGCCGACGCGGGCGACTGGATCAACGTCGACGACCTGACCTTCGCCCCGGGCACCTCCGGCCTGGCGGTCAAGGGCGCCGACATCTCGTCCCTGCCCAAGAGCGAGGCCAGGGGCGGCGTCTACCGGACCGCCTCCGGCCGTGCCGGTGACGGCGTCGCCATCCTGCGGTCGGCCGGCATGAACTACGCCCGCCTCAAGGTCTGGGTGGACCCGGCAGACGGCTACAACAACAAGGCACGCGTCCTCGCCATGGCCCAGCGGGTCAAGGCGAGGGGCATGAAGCTGCTGGTCGACTTCCACTACTCGGACACCTGGGCCGATCCCGGCAAGCAGAACAAGCCCGCCGCCTGGGCGGGGCACTCCTACGGCCGGTTGAGGACGGACGTGTACCAGCACACGTACGACGTCCTCAACGCCCTCAAGGCACAGGGAACCACCGCCGACATGGTCCAGGTCGGCAACGAGATCAACGGCGGCATGCTCTGGAACGAGGGCTCCACCAGCAACTGGACGCAGCTCGCCGGTCTGCTCAACTCCGGTTACGACGCGGTCAAGGCGGTCGCCCCGTCCACCACCGTCGCGCTGCACCTGGCCGAGGGCGGCGACCTCGACGGCACCCGCTGGTGGTTCGACAACGCGGTGTCCCGGGGCGTGAAGTTCGACGCGATCGGGCTGTCGTACTACGGCTACTGGCACGGCACGCTGCACGACGTCCAGACCACACTGGACGATGCCGCCTCCCGCTACGGCAAGCCGGTCTTCCTCGCCGAGACGGCCTACCCGTTCCGTCTCGACAGCGAGGACGGGCTGGAGAACATCATCGACCTCACCGGGGAACTCGTCCCCGGCTACCCGGCCACCACGGCGGGCCAGGCCCGGTGGATGAACGACGTGGCGAGCATCGTGGAGGCCGTCCCGAACGGGCGCGGCCTCGGGATCTTCTACTGGGAGGCCACCTGGACCGCCCGCACCGGCAACGGCTGGGACCCGGCCGACCCTGCCTCCGGAAACGGCTGGGAGAACCAGGCGCTGTTCGGCTACGACGACCGGGCGCTGCCCGCGATGTCGTGGTTCGGCCACCGGTGAGCGGGTGAGTTCCTGACGTACACCGGGGCCCGGCCGCACACATGACGGCACGTGTGCGGCCGGGCCCCGCGCTGGTGCGCCGTTGTGCCCGTGCGTTCTTCAACCGCCCTCTTCCGGGGCGTGCCCGGTTCGGAGGCGACGTGCCGGAGCGCCTGACACGGAGGCGTCGGCTGCGGGACGGCGCAAGCGCCCGGAGAGGACGCCGGGGCGGAGGCGGACAACATGATCAGGGCTCCCGGGGACGGGACACGGCGGCACATCCCGGCCCGGCCGGGGGAACCCGGCGCCGGACCCGGCGCCACCGCGGAGGCCGTCGCCGGCCGGTCCGGCACGACCCGCCCGGTCGCCCTCACCCGCCTCCGGCCGCTCAGGGCCGTCGGCCCGCTGCGCACCGGCGGCGCCGGACATCCGTACCACCGCTGCCACGAGGCGCGGATCGCCGGGGACGCGCGGACGGCCGGAAGGGGTGGGTGACGCATACCGCCGACGGCATACACACCCGTGGGCTCCCGTGGCCGCGGGCGTTAAACTGGCCCTCGGCCACGAGCACGTCTCGCGGCGCGGCGGTGGGGCCCGCCGTACCCGAACCGCGGCGCCGCCGCCAACGGTCCCTACTTGTTGCAGACGCGCGCCCGCACGTCCGGGCCGCTCGACGAGTAGGAGACGTACGCCCGTGACACCCCCGCCGCCCCCCGTCCAGGCCCACCGCACACGCCCCGTCCTGCGCGTGCACGCTCCCGTCGTCGCCGTGGTGGCAGCCGGCGGGGGAGCGGGCGCCGCCGCCCGCCACGCCGCCTCCCTGCGGTGGCCGACACCGGCGGACGGCTTCCCGTGGACGACCCTGTGGGTCAACATCACCGGCTGCGCCGTGATCGGCGTCTTCATGGCGGTCATCACCGGAACCCGCGCCGCCCACCCCCTCGTCCGCCCGTTCTTCGGCACCGGTGTCCTCGGAGGTTTCACCACCTTCTCCACCTATGCCGTCGACGGCCGGAACCTCTTCGACGGCGGCGCCGGGGGCCTCGCCCTCGTCCACCTCGCCGTCACCCCGCTCGCGGCGCTGGCCGCCGTGTGGGCGGCCGCGTCCGCGGCCCGCCGCGTTCTGAAGAGGAGGCAGTCATGACACGGCCGACCGGCAGCGCCCTGCGCCTGACCGTGTTCATCGGCGAGAACGACACCTGGCACCACCGGCCCCTCTACTCGGAGATCGTCCACCGTGCCCACGCGGCAGGACTGGCGGGAGCCAGCGTCTTTCGCGGCATCGAGGGCTTCGGCGCCTCCTCGCTCGTCCACACCTCCCGGCTGCTGTCCCTGAGCGAGGACCTGCCGGTGGCGGTCGTGGTCGTCGACACCGAGGAGCGGGTCCGCGCCTTCCTGCCGGAGCTGGACGCGCTCGTCGCCGAAGGACTGGTGACCCTCGAGGCCTGCGAGGTCGTCCGGTACCCGGACGGTGACCGTGGTGCCCACACACCCGGGCCGGGAGGTGAGGGCCCGTGACCTGGCTGCTGGTCGTACTGGGCGCCGCGGTCGGGGCGCCGCTGCGCTATCTCACCGACCGCGCGGTGCAGTCCCGGCACGACTCGGTCTTCCCCTGGGGGACCTTCACGGTGAACGTCGCCGGCTGCCTGGTACTCGGCCTGCTCACCGGCGCGGTGGCCGCGGGAGCGGCGGGCCCGCACCTCCAGCTGCTGCTGGGAACCGGTCTGTGCGGCGCCCTGACCACGTATTCCACCTTCTCCTACGAGACGCTCCGCCTCACCGAGGCGGGGGCCACCCGTTATGCCGCCGTGAACGTCGTGGCGAGCGTCGCGGCCGGCCTGGGAGCGGCGTTCGCGGGCGCGGCCCTGGCCGACGCGCTGTGGGCGTAGTGGGGCGCCCGTCCCTGCCCGCCCTCCGGCCGGAGAACGTGCCGCCGTTCCGTCAGCGGCCCTCGCGCAGTGGTCGCCCCACGCTCCTGAGATGGCGCAGCGCCGTGGCGTACGAGGTGAGCAGCCCCGTCCGGCAGTACGGGATGCCCAGCTCGGCGCAGTACCGCTCGGTGATGACCTGGGCCCGGCCGAGAGCGGGGGTGGGCATGCTGGGGAAGAGATGGTGCTCGATCTGGTGGTTCAGCCCGCCCATGAAGACGTCGACGAGCACACCGCCCGTGACATTGCGGGAGGTGAGCACCTGGCGGCGCAGGAAGTCCAGCCGTTCCCCCTCCTCGACCATCGGCATGCCCTTGTGGTTGGGGGCGAACACGGAGCCGAGGCAGATACCGAACAGGCCCTGGTGGACGGCGACGAAGGCGAGCGCCCTGCCGGGGGAGAGCACCGTGAACAGGCCGCCGAAGTACACGGCGAAGTGGACGACGAGCAGGGTCCCCTCCAGCACCGGCCGCTTCACCGCCGGGCCGCGCAGGGCCCTGAAGCTGCTGAAACTCAGGTTGAGGCCCTCCAGCGTCAGCAGGGGGAAGAACAGGACGGCCTGGTGCTTGCCGACGAACCGCGCGGGACCCTGCGCCCGGCTCGCCTGGCGGCGCGACCAGACCAGCAGGTCGGGGGCGACATCCGGGTCCCTCTGCTCATGGTTGGGGTTCGCGTGGTGGCGGGTGTGCTTGTTCATCCACCAGCCGTAGCTCATGCCGAGGAGCACGTCGGCCACCAGCAGACCACCGGCCTCACTGGGGCGCCGGCGCGAGAACACCTGCCGGTGCGCCAGATCGTGGGCGGCCAGTGCGAGCTGCCCGAAGACCACGGCCAGGGCCGCCGCGACGAACAACTGGCTCCAGCTGTCGCCCAGGACGAGGAAGGCGGCGACACCTCCCGTGAGGGCGAGGCCCACGGATCCCAGGCGCAGGGTGTAGTAGAGGGGGCGGCGTCGGAGGAGGCCTTCGGCGGCCATGCGCCGCGACAGTTCGGCGAAGTCGCTTCCCTTCTCGCGGGCACTCCCGGGCGGTGAGGCGGGCGGGGTGTGCGTGGGCATCGTCGGATCGAGCACCGTTGGATTGGCCATGTACGTGAGTATGCGAACGCGGGCCCCGCCGCAGAATGATGGTGCCCCCCGGGGACACGGGGTGTGGGCAGCCCCAGCGCGGGCACTGCTTCGTCCGGCCCGACACCTCCGGCGTCCGGCCCGCGCCGTCACCCCGCCCCCGTTCGCCGACTCCCTGCACGGCCTCGCCCGCGCCGCCGCCCGGATCACCACCACCCGCCCGGTACCCCCGGGACCCGGGGCGCCGACGCGGCGCGTGAGCACCCGGCGACGGCCTCGGACCGAGGCCGGGACGTCGCCGCCCCGAGGGGCTGTACCCGGGCTGCTCGCCGAGGGACGACTTCGAGGGCGCACGCACAGGGCGCCGCTCCGCCCGGCGGCAGCTCCGTCGCCGTGATGATCTCCGACGGAGGCGACCGGGGCCGCGTCCCGGTGACCGCGGCCGCCCTCGCCCATGCCGGGGTCGACCCGGTCGTGCTCACCGCGTTCGCCGGTGAACCGCTGCTCGGCGGCTGCGGCGGCGTGCCGGTCGGTGGCCATGGCCCGGTACCGGCGTCGGAGCCGCTGCCCCGGACCGCCGCACGGCGCCGGCGGCCTCCCGGAGCGCCGAGCGGTGTGATGGGGCGTGTCGCGCGGTGCTCGGCGTGGTGGTGCGGTGGGCGACATGCGTCGCGGCCGGTCAGTCCGGTACCGCCGGACCCCACCTGAGCCGCAGGAACAGGCCCGTGCCCACCGCGCCCAGCAGTGCCGTGCCCGCCACGGTCCACACCACCGCCCGCTCGGGCCCGTCGTCCCGTGCCGCCGGAACCGTGGTGAGGGCCGGGGCGGCCACGGGCTGCGCCTGGGAGCCCGGCAGCGACGCGCCCCGCAGAGCGTCCAGCGACCCCACCGCATCGACCCGGCCCGACGCCTCGAACCCCCAGTCCAGCAGCGTGCGGGCCTCCTCGTACACGGCGTGCGCACCGCCCCGCCGGGGGTTCAGCACCGTCACCACGAGGGTGCGTCCGTCCCGGCGGGCCGCCGCCACGAGGGTGTGGCCGGCACCACTGGTGTAGCCGTTCTTGATCCCGACGATCCCCGGGTACCGCTCCACCCCGTCCGAGCCGGTGAGCAGCCGGTTGGTGTTGCGGATCGCGTACGACCCGTCGTCGCGGCCCGGGAAGACGGCCTCCTCGCGGGAGCAGTACCGGACGAAGTCGGGGTTCTGCAGTCCTGCCCGGCCGAACACCGCCAGGTCGAACGCCGACGACACCTGGCCCGGGGCGTCGTAGCCGTCGGGCGACTTCACCCGCGTGTCGTGGGCACCGAGGGCGCGGGCCTTGTCCTGCATCCGCTCGGCGGTGACCTTCCAGCCGCCGTTGAGCGAGGCCAGCACGCGCACGGCGTCGTTGCCGGAGCTGAGGAAGACCCCGTTCCACAGGTCGGAGATCCGGTAGGTGAGGTTTTCGGCGACTCCGACACGGCTGCTGCCGGGGCCGATGCCCGTCAGTTCCTCCTCGCTGACGGTGTGCCGGATGCCGACGGGCAGGACGGGCAGCAGGGTGAGCGCGAACAGGGCCTTGATGGTGCTGGCGGGCGGCAGCCTGCGGTGCGCGTCGTGTGCGGCGAGCACCGCCCCTGAGCCGGCGTCGGCCACCAGCCACGACCGGGCGGACAGCTCCGGGACGCCGGGCGCCCCGGCGCGCGGGCGGACCTGGGTGCCGGACCGGTACAGCAGCCCATCCGGCGCCGCCGCGGACGCGGCTCGCGGTCCCGGGGCCGTCCGTGCCCCGGAGCCGGGCGACGGCGCGGGGTCCGTGCGCGTACCGGCACTCGCCGCGGCGGGGGCGAGCGTCAGCAGGCCCGCTGCGCAGAGGGCACAGGTGGATGCGGCCGCCCGCGAAGCAAATCCGATAGTCATACCGCAAACGTAGGAAGGGGACCCCGGACGGCCGCGGTGACCGGGCCGGAGGCTCTCCGCAAGCACTCGGATGCCGCACGGCGGTACGACGGCAGCGACGGTCCGCGGCCCGGAGGGACGGCGGCCAGACGGCCGGGTGCCGGGAACCGCCGGCTGCCCGGGGCGTCAGCTGCCGGGCAGGGTGGGCTGGACGCGCCGGAGGAAGGCCGGTCGGGGGCCTCGCGCATCCGCTCCAGCAGCGCCTCCAGGCCGGACTGCCCGTCCCGGGACCGCAGCACCCCGCGCAGACCGCGGGCGGCCGTCAACTCCGCCGGTGTGAGGAGCAGTTCCTCGTGGCGGGTGCCGGAAGGGACGATGTCGACGGCCGGGAACAGCCGACGGGACGCCGCTTCGCGACTCAGCCGGAGCTCCATGTTGCCGGTGCCCCTGAGCTCCTCGAAGTAGAACTCGTCGGCGCGGGAACCGGTCTCCACCGGAGCCGGGGCGGGGATCGTGAGTGAACCGCCCTCCTCGGCCCGGCGTGCCAAGGGGCGCACCATCACGGTGAGTCGGTCGATGCGGCCGTGGTCGTCGACATGGAGGATGTCGCAGCCCTCGACCGCACGGTCGCCCACCCGAGCGGTGAACACGGACACGTGGTCACGGCCGTTCGCGTCATTGACCTCCCGCACATGACGGAAGTCCTCGAAGACCTCCGCCACGGCGTGCGGGATCGCCGCGGTGACCGGCCTGCCGGTGCAGGGCTCGAAGACGTCCGGGCTGGAGGAGTCGACGTCCTCGGCCGGCAGCGCTTCGGCGGCGTCCATGCCGTGCGCCTCCACGGCCTCACGGAAAGCCCGCATCGCCGCCCCTCACGGTCGACGGATCACACAGTGCGGACGAGGCCGGCCTCCCGGGGGGCTCCCGGCCGGTCCCGGGGCTAGGCTGACCCGATGTTCAGCCCAGAAGGCCCCCGCCTGCGTGAACTCGCCGTCCAGGCGCTGTCGTCCGTGGAACGCGGATACGACCTCCTCGCGCCGAAATTCGACCACACCCCCTTCCGCACGCCCGCCCCGGTGCTCGACGCCACCGCCGAGGCGCTGCGGAGGCTGGGGCCGTTCGACTCCGGGCTCGATCTGTGCTGCGGCACCGGTGCGGGCATGGACGTGCTGGCGCGGGTGTGCCGCCGGAGGGTCACCGGCGTCGACTTCAGCGCGGGCATGCTCGGTGTCGCGCGCGGGCGGAGCCGGCCCGGGGGGCCGACGGCCGGATGGGTGCGGGCGGACGCGCGGGCGCTGCCGTTCGGGTCGGCCTTCGACCTGGTGGTGAGTTTCGGGGCGTTCGGACACTTCCTGCCGGTTGAGCTGCCGGGGCTGTTCGCCCAGGTCCGCCGTGTACTGCGGCCCGGTGGACGGTTCGCCTTCCCGGTGGTCGCCCCGCCCCGGCCGGGCTCCCTCGCGTACGGGGTGCTGCTGGGCTTCGACGTGGCGATGCGGGTGCGTAACGCGGTGTGGCGCCCGCCGTTCGTCATGTACTACCGAGCCCTCCGCTTCGGCGATCTCCGTCGCGAGCTGGACCGGGCCGGATTCCGGGTCGAGCTCCACCCGCTGTCCGAGTTCGGGCAGCGGCCGGACGGCAGCCCGCGCGTCCGCCTGGTCGTCGCCGAGCGGCCCGGAGAGCGGCGGGCCGGCCGGTAGGGCCGGTCCGGCGGATCCTGCCGAAGACACGGGGCCCGCGCACTCCTCCAGGCTCTTCGAGCAGGGACCCACCGTGTCGCGGCCCTCCTCCGCCGTGCAGCCCGCACGCACCGGGCCCCGCTCGTCCCGGCAGAACGGGCGTCGCCGGTCGTCTCCGAGGTGATCCGCCGGGCAGGCCCTCATCGTCCGTCGTGCCGGTCAGACCGCCGCGGGCAGGGTGAACTCGTAGACGAGTGCGTCCTGTTGGGCGTCCACGATCAACTCCGTGATCTCCAGCGGCCGGGCGTACTGGTCGTGCACCCGCCGGGTGACCCGTACGGACGGTGTGCCCGCGATCCTGGTGATCGTGTCGCGGTGGTGCAGCGTCAGTCCGGCCCTGCGCAGCCAGTCGTAGGCGCGCCGCAACTCCGCGGCGGTGGCGCCGTCGGCGCGGTCGCGGTAGCGGGCCAGTTCCTCGACCTCCGAGAGTGCGACGGCGGAGAACGAGCTCACCGCCGTCCGCAGTTCGCGCCCGTCGGCCGACGCGGACCAGTAGCGGTGCACCAGCGTCGCCCGGGAGGGTGCCAGAGCCAGTGCCTCGGCGTGCCCGGGCGGCGGAGACTCCCAGGACACGGTGGCCCGGCCGGCGTACCGCGCGCCGACCGGGAAGGTGAGCGAGGCGGGCGTCTCCACCGGCGGACCCTGCAGGGTGGCATGGCTGCCCCGCCGGTCGGTGGCGACCAGACCGTCGCGGCGCAGCACTTCCAGCGCCTGCCGTACGGTCTCCCGGCTCACCCCGAAGTGCTCTGCCAGCTGCCGTTCTCCCGGGAGCCGTTCGCCGGGCGGAATGGCTCCGTCGCGCAGCTCGCCGAGCAGCTCCGTCGCGATCCGCCGGTAGAGCGGCTCGTCACCGAAGTGCGGAGGGCCGTGCGGAACGTGGTGCGGTGCGCTGGGTGGCGAGGCTTGCAAAGGGTCGTGCGGGGTGGTGCGGGCCATGCCGCGCCTCCTGTTGGTGACGTCCCGTAGTGGTGTGGGTTCGTTGCGCCACCACATCTACCATTGGTCTAAACCACCAGGGAAGGGCGGTCCGGGAGTTCGGCCGAAACAGGACCGGGGCATCGCCCGCCGCGCGGTGCCGGGCGGGAGGGTGCGTGCGGTGCGGCGGCGTCCGGGTCCCGTTCCCCGGGAGCCGGACGCATCGCGGGAGCCCGCCGCAGCCGTCCTGTCCGAAAGTCCGCGGTCCGGTCCCTCAGAGGCGCGAGCGCATCCACCGGAGCTGGGCCGCCTCCTGGAAGGGGCCGCCGCCCTCGTGGTCGTTGAAGTCGTACACCTCGATCGACTTGTCGGCATGACTCCAGGCGTTGAACGCCGCGAAGACCGTCGAAGGCGGGCAGGTCTGGTCCTCGAGTCCCGTCGAGAACAGCGCGGGTGCCGAGCCGCGGGCGGCGAAGTGCACGCCGTCGAAGTAGGACAGAGTGCGCAGGGCGTCGTCGGTGCGGCCCCGGTGCGTCCTCAGGTAGAGGCCTATCTCCCGGTACGGATGCCGGTCGGTGAGCGTCGTCGCCCGCGGGAAGTCGCACAGGAACGGCACGTCCGGGGCCACCGCCGTCAGGTCCGGGACCAGCCCGCCCACCGCGAGGGTGATGCCGCCGCCCTGGCTCGAGCCGAGAACCGCAGTGCGCGCCGCGTCGGTCAGGGGGTGGGAGCGGGCCGCCTCCACCGCGCGTACCGCGTCCGTGAACACCCGGCGGTAGTAGTAGTTCTCGGGCGCGTCGATGCCGCGCGTCATGAACCCGGGATACGCGGGCGCGCCGCCCTCCGGGTCCGCCGTGTCACCGCCGCCGCCCCAGGCGCTGCCCTGGCCGCGGGTGTCCATCACGAAGTGCGCCCGGCCCGTCGAGGCCCACAGCAGATGCTCGTGGGGCAGGCCGCGGCCACCGCCGTAACCGATGAACTGCACGACCAGCGGCAGCGGCGCCTCGGCCTCGGCCGGCAGCGTCAGCCAGCCCTTGACCGGGTGACCCCCGAACCCGGCGAACGTCACGTCGAAGACCCGCACCGTGGACAGGCCCGTGTCGACCGGTGCGAAGCGGGCGTCCAGGTCGTGCTCGCGAGCCTCCGTGAGCGTCCTGGTCCAGAACGCGTCGAAGTCGTCCGGCGCCGTGGACGCGCTCCGGTACGCGTGCAGTTCGTCGAGGGGAAGATCGAACAGGGGCATGAGGACCGCCTTTGTGCCGGGACCGTACGAAGCGATCACACCGTACGTGGGACGTCGTGGCGCCCGCCAGACCTTTCGCCGGACTCGGTCCATGTATACACAAGAACAGAGAGGCGCAGGTAAAGGGCGTGGAAAGCGTTTGCTGTCGACGGGTCCGGAACGGCAGCCCGACTCGGTCCGCCCCGGCTTTGCCGCTTCCGGGAGGGGTCAGCCGAAGCGCTCGATACGGATCCGGTCCACGGGCTGTCCGGCCGCGACGAGCAGCCTGGAGGCATGCTCGGCAAAGGAGTTGGAACCGCACACATAGGCCTCCCACCCACCCGGAGGGGCTTCGGCCAGGAGCGGCGCCACATGTGCGGCCGCCATACGTCCCACGGCCACCCCCTCCGGCGCGCTGCGGGTGAACACCGGCAGGGCCTCCGCGCCGAACTCGCCCCCGTAGATCAGCTCCTCGGGGCTGCGCGCCGACACCAGCAGCCGCAGGGGCAGCGACAGGCCCCGGGCCCTGTGGTGCCGCACCATCGACATCAGCGGGACGACGCCCGAGCCGGCACCCAGCAGGAGTGCGGGCCGGTCACCCGGCCAGGCGAAGAAGCCGCTCAGCGGACCGCGCACCTCGACCCGGTCACCGGGCCGGGCCACCGAGTGGAACCAGCCCGACACCTCGCCGCCCGCCACATGGTCCAGGGTCAGCTCGATGTGCCCGGAGTCGTCCGGCGCGGACGCGATCGAGTAGTGGCGCTGGGCCGCATAGCCGTCCTCGGCGGTCAGCCGCAGCAGCAGATGCTGGCCGGGCACGTGCCCCGGCCATCCCGGCACGGCGAAGCGGAAGGTCGCGGCGCGCGGGGTCTCGCGACGGATGCCGGTCAGTGTCGCAGTCCGCCACACCGAGGCCGTCTGCCGGCTCACCCCGATGCGCCCGGGCACGGCGAACCGCGTCGGAGGGACGAACGGAGCCGGTGAGGCCTCCGCCCTCCGGCTCCGTGCACCCTGCGCCGCACCCTCCGTCACCGCAGTCGTCTCGGCCGTTCCAGCCACTTCCACCACCTCAGTCACCGGAGTACCGCTGTTCCTCCCAGGGATTGCCGCGCGCATGGTAGCCGTTGCCCTCCCAGAACCCCGGCTCGTCGTGGTCGAGGAGCCGCAGGCCCGCGATCCACTTGACGCTCTTCCAGAAGTACAGATGCGGCACGATCAGCCGGGCCGGGCCGCCGTGCTCCGGTGCGAGTGGCCGGCCGTCGTACTCCCAGGCGATCCAGGCCCGCCCACCGGTCAGGTCCGCGAGCGGCAGGTCCGCCGTGTAGCCGGTGTGCGCGTAGGCGACCACATGCGTGGCGGACCCATGGGGCCGGGCCACCTCCCAGAAGGCGTCCAGGGAGACGCCCCCGAACCGCACCCCGAACTTCGACCAGCCCGTCACACAGTGGATCGCGCCCTCGTACGCCGAGGCCGGCAGGGCGTGGGCCTGCTCCCAGTTCCAGGTACGGGGCTCCGTCACCAGCCCGTCGATCCGCAGCGACCAGTCGGCGGGCGCGAGGCCGGGGGTGACCTCGGCGGACAGGACGGGCCATTCGTCGCCCGCGTCGTACTGGCCGGGCGGCAGGCCGGGATGGTGCACGCGGGGGCGGCCGGTGAAGCCGCGGGTGATGTTCACGTGATCGGCGATTCCGTTGCGAGTGGTGCTCAGATGGTTCCGGACACCACCGTACGGGGTGTCCGGAACCACCCGCACACACCGGTCCTGCCCGGCCCCCGGCCTCCTGCGGACCGCCCGCCCCGCGGGCTCGCCGACCAGGGGAGATACGCCGGACGGCCGGTGACGTCGTCGGGTACTGTAGCGGTCCGGCTGCGGATGGTCCCAGTCGTCGACGGCCGAGGGGGTGAGACCCATTACCGCTCTGTCAGGTCGGGTGCTCCCACCACGAAGCGACGCGGATCACTCCCGTTAGGTGACCGCAGGAGCATCCTTCGGTTCTCGAAAGGCTCCTGCCGCCATGCCGTCCCGTTCTTCCCTCTCCTCCGGCCTCTCCTCCGGCTCCTCGCGGGTTTCCTCCTCTTCCGTCCCTTCCTCCCCCGTCGCTCCGTCCGCGCCCGGCGCACCGGAGGCCGTCGTGGCCGCGCTGCGCGCCGCGGGATGCGTCTTCGCCGAGGCCGAGGCCGCCCTGATCCTCGCCGCCGCGCCCACCCCGGACCACGCGACCGGGATGGTCGAGCGCAGGGTCCGCGGGCTTCCCCTCGAACTGGTCGTCGGCTGGGCCGAGTTCAGCGGCCGGCGGATCACCGTGGCCCCCGGGGTCTTCGTACCCCGGCGCCGCACCGAGTTCCTCGTGGAGCAGGCCCTCGCGCAGGCATCCGACGCGTCCGTCGTCGTGGACCTGTGCTGCGGTTCGGGCGCCGTCGGCATCGCCCTGGCCGGCGGACTCGGCACGGTCGAGCTGCACGCCGCCGACATCGACCCGGCAGCCGTGCGCTGTGCCCGCCGCAATGTCGCGGACCTCGGCGGCCTGGTGCACACCGGAGACCTCTTCGACGCGCTGCCCGGCACGGTGCGCGGCCGGGTCGACATCCTCGCGGCCAATGTGCCCTACGTGCCCAGCGACGAAATCGGCCTGCTGCCCCCGGAGGCCCGCGACCACGAGCCGCGCGTCGCGCTCGACGGCGGCGCGGACGGGCTCGACGTGCTGCGCCGGGTGGCCGCCGGGGCCCCCGAGTGGTTGGCGCCCGGCGGTTGCCTCCTGGTGGAGACCAGCCGCCGCCAGGCCCCCGCTGCCGTCGCCGCCTTCACCGGAGCCGGACTGCAAACCCGTTTGGCCGTCCCGGAGGAGGAGTACGCCCATGTCGTGATCGGCGTCAGAGCGTAGCTCCGTCCGACACGGCGGAACGGCCGGGGGAGGCCGGACCGCCGGGCAGGGTGGCGCGGGCGATGAGCAGGGCCACGTCGTCGAAGTTGTCGGGCTCGTGCAGGGTGCGCAGCAGCAGGTCGCACAGCTCCTCGAGGGAGTGGTCGGGCCGGCCGCGCAGCAGCGTGAGCAGATGGTCGAGACGCTCGTCCAGCGGGTGGTGCCGGGTCTCGACCAGACCGTCGGTGTAGAGCACCAGCAGATCGCCGGGCTCGAGTCCCACGACGGTGGTGGAGAACTCGACGCCGCCCACCCCCAGTGGCACCCCGGTCGGCAGATCGAGCAGTTCCGGGGTGTCGCCGGCCCGCACCCGCACCGGTGGCAGATGCCCGGCGTTGGCGATCAGGCACTGCCGCTCATGGGGGTCGTGGACGACGTAGACGCAGGTGGCGATGGCGTCCTCGAGATCGCCGGTGATCCGGTCGAGGTGCACCAGGAGCACCGCGGGGTCGAGACCGAGTGAGGCCAGCGTGTGCGTCGCCGTGCGCAGGCGCCCCATGGTGGCCGCCGCCGGGATGCCGCTGCCCATCACGTCCCCCACGACGAGGGCCGTCCTGCCGCCGTCCAGCGGGATCACGTCGAACCAGTCGCCGCCCACCTCGCTGGTGGCGCCCGCCGGCTGGTATCGGGAGGCGACCTCGAGCCCGCCCGTCACGGGCGGATGGCTCGGCAGCAGGCTGCGCTGCAGGGTGAGCGCGGCGGCGCGGGCGCTCTGGTACCAACGGGCGTTGTCGATCTGCACCGCCGCGCGGGAGGCCAGCTCCCGGGCCAGCAGCAGATCGTCCCCGTCGAACGGCAGCGGGTTGTCGACGCGCTTGAGGTCGAGCGCGCCCAGCACCTCGCCGTGCGCGATCAGCGGCACGGCCAGATACGAGTGCACACCCGCCCGGCCCAGCAGTTCGGCCGCCCGGGGGGAACCGGCGACACGGGTCAGGTCCTCGTTCTTGAGCTGCGGCACCAGCACGGGCAGGGCGGTGCGCACGCACTCGGTGACGAACCGGTCCGGTGCGTAGCGGGCCACCTCGCCCGGCCGGTCGGCCGCCCGCAGGGCGTCCTCCGAGCCGGCGCCCGCGCCCTCGACCGCCAGTGCCCGGATCGCCGCAGGCTCGGCCGGACCGAGGGTGCTGCGGCGGCCCAGGACCACCGTGTCCAGCAGGCCCACGGCAGCCACGTCGGCCAGCTCCGGTACGGCCACCCCGACCAGTTCACGCGCCGTACGGTCCAGGTCGAGGGTGGTGCCGATCCGTGCCGAGGCGTCGGCGACGACGGCGAGCCGGCGCCGCGCCCGCTCGGCCTCGAGGCCCGCCCGGTGCTGCTCGGTGACGTCCACCACCGACAGGGCCACGCCCAGCACCGATCCGAGCGCGTTCTCCAGCCGGAACAGGGAAGCGGACCAGGCGTGGTCCTCGTCGGGGTCGGCCGGGGTCCGACCGATCAGGAACTGGTCGACGACCGGCTTCCCCGTCTCCAGGACCTGCCTCGCGGTGGCCTCGAAGGTGCCGGCGTCCAGCTGCGGCAGTACCTCGGGGACCGTGCGGCCCAGGTGTTCCTCGACCGGGACGCCGTTGAGCCGTTCGAGTGCCGGGTTGACCGAGACGTACCGCAGGTCGGTGTCCAGGACGGCCAGCCCGATCGGGGACTGGGCGACGATCCGGGTGGACAGCGCCACGTCCTGCTCCATCCGGCGCACGGTCGCCTGGTCGACCGCGAGGCCGAGGGCGTAGACGGCGCCCTGGTCGTCGGTCAGCCGCATGTTGCGGAACTCCACGAGCCGGGTGCTGCCGTCCTTGCGCCGGATGGGGAACGCCCCGGCCCAGCTCTGCCCGGTCCGCATGACGTCGGAGAACAACTGCACGACCAGATCCAGATACCGCTCGTGCACCATGATCCGGGCGGCGTACCGGCCCAGTGCCTCCTCGGCGGCGTACCCGAACAGTTCTTCGGCCTGAGGGCTCCAGAGCACGATCCGGCCTTCGGGGTCCAGCACCACCGAGGCCACGCGCAGCACGTCGAGCAGCCCGCTGGGACGGACCGGCCCGGGGACCGCTCCGTCCTCGTCGCCCTCGACCGGGGGTGATCCGGGTGAACTCATCGCACGCCCCGCCTTCGCCGATCTCCGCGGCACGTCGTGACGGTGCCGACACCACCTGTTCTATCGCGGGTAGGGGCGATCTTCCGCCTCTCGGGCCGTCTCCTCGGCCGTCTTCCCTCCCTCCGCCGGGTGCCCCGCGATCCCGGGGGCACGCCGGTCGTGCGCGGGCGGTGCTCCCGCGCACGCGGTGTTTTGCCGGGGAAGGGACGGGAACGCCCCTTGGCAGGGCATGACACGGCCCGGCAAGGCGTGCCGACGAGAGGAGCGATCACCATGGGCAGCGAGCGACCGCACCCGGAGTCCGTCTCGGTCGAACTGAGCGGGTGCGACAGGCACGACGCACAGAGCGTGTTCGCCGCACTGGGTGCGTGCTTCACGTCCGACCGGCGTTCCGACGACGTGCCGGAGGAGCTCTCCGAGACCCGTCCGACGGTGTGGCTCGGCACGTTCGACGTGGCCGACCCGCACGAGGGCGGCGCCCATCCGGCCGACCCGGTGCGGCTGGCGTCCTCGGTCGACGCCGACGTGCACGGCGGCTACTGGGCGGTCGGCCGGTTCCGCGCCGCCCTGGACGACCTGTTCACGGTGCACGATCTGAGCACGGTCTCCGGCGACCAGGAGGAGGAGCTGCACGTCCGCCTCGAAAGCCGCTGACCGCCGCCGGGCCGGTGTGCCCTCCAGCACGTTTGTGCAACTAGTTGCACAAGCGGGTGCGCGTCCTCTACAACAGTAGGGACCACACCGCGCACGGAGGGCCCGATGAGCCGTTACCCGCACCTGCTGACCCCCCTCGACCTGGGCTTCACCACCCTGCCCAACCGGGTCCTCATGGGCTCCATGCACGTAGGCCTGGAGGAGGCCGAGAACGGCTTCACGCGCCTGGCCGAGTTCTACGCCGCCCGCGCCCGCGGCGGCGTCGGCCTCATCGTCACCGGCGGCATCGCACCCAACGACGAGGGGCGGGTCGGCGAGGGCGGCGCGAAGCTCACCACCGACGAGGAGGCGGAGCGGCATCGCGTCATCACCGAGGCCGTGCACCGCGAGGGCGGACGCATCGCCCTGCAGATCCTGCACGTCGGCCGGTACGCCTACCACCGGGACCTGGTCGCCCCCAGCCCCCTCAAGGCGCCGATCAGCCCGTTCACCCCCCGCGAACTCACCGACGCGGACGTCGAGCGCACCGTCGACGCCTACGCCCGCACCGCCCGCCTCGCCCGGCAGGCCGGTTACGACGGCGTCGAGATCATGGGCTCCGAGGGCTACCTGATCAACGAGTTCATCGCCGCGCAGACCAACCACCGCACCGACCGCTGGGGCGGCTCGTACGAGAACCGGACGCGCTTCCCCCTCGAGATCGTCCGCCGGGTGCGCGAGGCGGTCGGCGAGGACTTCATCCTCATCTACCGGCTCTCCATGCTGGACCTCGTCCCCGGCGGCTCGACCCTGGACGAGGTGATCACGCTGGCCAGGGCCGTCGAGGCGGCCGGCGCCACGATCATCAACACGGGCATCGGCTGGCACGAGGCCCGCATCCCCACCATCGCCACCTCCGTACCGCGCGGCGCCTACACCTGGGTGACCAAGCGGCTGATGGGCGAGGTCTCGGTCCCGCTCGTCACCACCAACCGGATCAACACCCCCGAACTCGCCGAGCAGCTGCTCACCGAGGGGTACGCCGACATGGTGTCGATGGCCCGTCCGATGCTCGCCGACCCCGACTTCGTGGCCAAGGCCGCGGACGGCCGGCCCGAGGCGATCAACACCTGCATCGGCTGCAACCAGGCCTGTCTGGACCACACCTTCAACCTGCAGATCACCTCCTGCCTGGTCAATCCGCGCGCCTGCCACGAGACCGAGCTGGTGCTGTCCCCGACCAGGCGCCGCAAGCGCGTCGCGGTCGTCGGCGCCGGACCGGCCGGCCTCGCCTGTGCCGTCAGCGCCGCCGAACGCGGCCACGACGTCACCCTGTTCGACGCCGCGAGCCAGATCGGCGGCCAGCTCGACGTCGCCCGCAAGGTCCCCGGCAAGCAGGAGTTCGACGAAACACTGCGCTACTACCGCACCAGGCTCGCCGAACTGGCCGTCGACGTACGCCTGGACACCCGGGTCACGGCCGACGACGTGGCAGACCACGACGAGGTCGTCGTCGCCACCGGCGTCACCCCCCGCGTCCCCGACCTCCCCGGCGTCGACCACCCGAGCGTGCTCGGCTACCTCGACGTCCTGCGCGACGGCGCCCCCGTCGGCGACCGGGTCGCCGTCCTCGGTGCGGGCGGCATCGGCTTCGACGTCGCCGAGTTCCTCACCGACGGTGGCGACAAGGCCCACGAGAACCCCGAGACGTACTTCCGCCACTGGGGCGTCGACACGGACCACCGCACGCCCGGCGGCCTCGCCGTACCCGAGCGGCCCGCCCCGCCGCGCACCGTCCACCTGCTGCAGCGCAAGACCTCCAAGGTCGGCGCGGGCCTGGGCAGAACCACCGGCTGGATCCACCGCACCGAACTGAGGCACCGCGGCGTCACCATGGTCTCCGGCGTGCGCTACGACCGTATCGACGACGAGGGCCTGCACGTCACCGTCGACGGCGAGAGCACCGTCCTGGAGGTGGACACGATCGTCCTGTGCACCGGCCAGGAACCGCGCCGGGACCTGTACGAGGAGTTGGTCGCCGCCGGCCGCCCCGTCCATCTGATCGGCGGCGCCGACGTGGCCGCCGAGCTGGACGCCAAGCGGGCCATCAAGCAGGGGACGGAGCTGGCGGCGGCTCTCTGAGCCGCCCCTGGGCCGTCCCTAGGATGGGGTCATGTCACTCCCGCACGCGATCCTCACCGCCCTGCTCGAGAAGCCGTCGTCGGGGCTGGAGCTGACCCGTCGCTTCGACAAGTCGATCGGCTACTTCTGGTCCGCGACGCATCAGCAGATCTACCGTGAGCTGGGGAAGCTGGAGGCCGAGGGCCTGATCCGGGCGCTGTCCGCCAAACAGCCCGCCCGCGGGCAGAAGAAGGCCTACGAGGTCCTGCCCGCGGGACGAGCCGAACTGGCCCGCTGGGCCTCCACGGCGCAGGATCCCAAGCCGATGCGTGACGCGCTGCTGCTGCGGCTGAGAGCGGCGGCGGTGGTCGGCGCCGAGGGCCTCGAGGCCGACCTCCGGCGCCATCTGGACATGCACGAGAGGCAGTTGGCGGAGTACCAGGAGATCGAGCGGCGTGACTTCCCGCCCGGCAGGGACGCCCCTGACGACCGGCTGCGGCATCTGGTGCTCCGGGCCGGCATCGACCTGGAGACCTTCTGGACCGGGTGGCTCGGGCACGCGCTCGCGGAGTTCGCGGAGATCCCGGAGGTGACCCGGAACGCGGTGGACCGGGAGGCACCGGAGAACGAGGGCAGTGCGGAGAGCACGGTGAACGCACGGCCGGCGGACGTCGAGGGAGCCGAGCCGCGGGGCCCCGCGCGCGCAGAACCGTCCGGTTCCCGGCGTGCGGAGCCGGACGGTTCGGGCTCCGGGCGGACGTGACGCCGACCGCCCGACCGGAGCGCGTCGGACGTGGTGGCGACCGGCGCCGTCTCAGAACCGGTTCGGTTTGTTGCGTCTGCGCAGGTACCAGGCCGTGGCGACGAGACCGGTACCGACGAGCGCGCCGCCCGCCACCAGTGTCACCGTCCCGTAGTCCGTGGAGCTCCCTCCGATGCCGCCCATCACTCCGAGGGACGGTGAGGGCGAGGCGGTGACCGACGGGCCGGGGGAGGGAGTGGCGACGGGGGAGACGACGATGGACTGGGTGCCCGCGGTCGTCCCGTTCGAGCACGTCACGATCACCGTGTGGGTGCCCGAGCCGACGTCCGACCAGGCGGCGGACTGCCCCGCGCCGGTACCCGACAGGGCGACCTGACGGCCCTCGGAGAAGTTCGACTGGTTGCTGTCGAGCAGGGACGCGGTGCCCCAGCTGCCGTTGAGCTGGGCGCACGCGGTGGTCGTCACGGAGACGGTCGAACCGGTCGTGCTCACGGAGATGCCGGGACCCGAGGCGGCCGGGCCGGCCAGCGCCAGGGGCAGCGCGGCGGCGGCTGCGACGGTCAGAGCGGAACGGGCCAGAGACTTCGAGTAGCGCATGTGAACTGCCTTCCGGCGGCACGGCCGGCGGTACATCCCTTGCGCCGCCGAGGGTCGGGGAGCGCCCGTGCTGCCACGGGCCCAGCCAATGCGCCCCCGGTTCGCGGCGCATTCCGGCCGCCGCCGGGCAGGTGACGCCGCCCGCCGCCCGGCCGGACCCGCCGCTCGGCCCGGCCCGGACCGTTCGGCTCAGCGCCTCGGACCCGTCGTCACCGTGCGCTCCGCGGAGAAACCGCCCCAGGTCCCGTCCGGCAGTCTGGCCCGGATCCGTACCCGATGGCTGACCCCCGCCTCCCGTCCCGCATAGAAGCTGTAGGCCGCCCGGTCGCGCGGTGCCTGTCCGCCGTAGACGACGGAGGTGGCCGGGCGGCCGTCCAGCTGTACCTGGTACTCCGTGATCACCCCGTCCACACGCGGCGGCACCCAGCTGAGGTCGATGTGGTACGCACCCTCGGCCCGGTGGCTCGCGGCGCGGAAGCCGGTGGGTGCCGCGGCGCGGCCGTCGTCGCTGCCCGGTGTGGTCAGGCGAAGGGGAGAACCGGCGGGAGACAGGTTGTCGGCGGCGTCCCGTGCCCGGACGGTGAAGGAGTAGCGGGTGCCCGGCCGAAGCCCCGTCACCACGGTGGACGTCTGGCTTCCGCCGACACTGTGGATCTTCGTTTCTCCCTGGTGGACGTCGTACGACAGGACGCCCCGGTCGTCCGTCGAGGCGGACCAGGACAACCGGACCGCCCTGCTGCCGACGGCTTTGCCGCGGAGGGCCGAGGGGCGGCCGGGCGCGGATCGGTCGGCCGCCGTGGCCGCCGGCGTCGTCGCCCGTACCTCCCGGCTGCGCGGCCCGAGCCGCCCTTCCGCGTCCCGCGCCCGCACGGTGAAGGCGTAGGTGGTGGAGGGCCGAAGCCCGGTGACATCCACCATGTGCCTGGAACCGGGCACTTCCTCGACCTTTGTGGCGCCCCGGTACACCTCGTACCGGCTCACCCGCGCGCTCGCGGCTGCGACGGTGTTCCACATGACATGCACACTGGTGGCGCTGCCGGCCTCGGCCGTGACACCCGCCGGCGCCCCGGGCGGCTGCCCGCCCCCGTTGCCGGCTCCGGACCCGCCGCCGCAGGAGACGGCCAGGAGAAGGACCGGCACGAGCGCACCACGGAGCGGGAAGGGGGAGCGGCGCGCACCACCGGGTGGCGGGAGAGGACGGCGCGGGGCCACGGCAACGGCGGCGGGAACACTTCGCACGACTCTGCCTCCCGACGGCACACGGGGATGGTCCGGACCAATAGCCGGGACTCATGGTGACGTGGGTGACGCGATCACATCAAGAGGGTGGTGCCGTGGATCCGGCGACACCCCGCCGCCTACGGACACGGCGCCGGCTCGAGCGCCCGGCCCACCGCCCGGCGGTCGGACATGCACCGTACGGCCCTGTCGAGGTGGCCGCGCCAGGGGCCCGGCACGAGATGGGGCCAGGGCCGAGTGCCCGTCCGCGTCCCCTACGAGAGGCCCGTCACCGTGATACCCGTCCAGCCGCTCGCACTGGCCGTGGCCGGCGTCGCCGCGCTCACCCCCACGACGCTCCACAGCACCTCGTCGCACAGCTCCCCGTCGCAGGCCCGTTCGGAATCACCGGCCGCGCAACAGGAAGGCTCCGTAGGCGCCGCCGACCTCCTGGCCGCGGTGCGTGACGGCACCCCCGTCTCCCGCGGCACGTACCGGAACGACCGCGGCGCCCCCGCCACCATCCCGGTGTGCGGCACCGACGATGCCGTGTTCCGGAAGGCCGGCATGGACATCGACTGCGACGGACAGCCCGGTGCCCGCTGCAGTACGGCCACCGACCCGTACTTCTCCGCCTCCACGGCGTTCGCGCAGTCCGACGGCCGTCCGCCGAACTCCGCGGCCCTGCCCTTCGTGGTGGTGCCGGTGCCGAGCGCGCTCTGGGACTACCGGGCGCACGGTGTCCGCGGCGGCTCGGTGGTGGCCGTCGTGTACGGCGGCCAGGTGCGGTACGCGGTGGTCGGCGACACCGGCCCCGCCGACATCATCGGCGAGGCCTCCTACGCGACGGCCGAAGCACTCGGCATCGATCCCGACCCGCGGACCGGCGGGACACCCTCCGGTGTCACCTCCATCGTGTTCAAGGGCAGCCGGGTGACTCCCATCGAGGGCCAGAAGGCCGCGGTGGCGGCGGGAGAGGAACCGGCCAGGCGGTTCGTGGACGGCGACTGAACCGAACCGCCCGACCGAACCGCCCGCCCGGTACTTTCCGCCGCACCCGTGTCCGTCAGGTCTTCCGGTAGGTGTACGCCTCCGCCGCCGCGGCCTCCACCGCCGCGAGGTCCGCTCCGGTGGAGGCCGTGACCACTGCGGCGACCGCGCCCTCCACGAAGGGCGCGTCCACCAGCCGGGTGCCCTCCGGGAGTTCGCCGCCCTCGGCGAGCAGCGCCTTCACGGTGAGTACCGCGCTGCCCAGGTCGGTCAGGACGGCGATCCCGGCGCCGCGGTCGACGGACGCGGCCGCGGCGGCGACGAGGCCGGCGCTCGTACCGAGACCTCCGTCCTCCGTGCCGCCCGCGGGGGCCACCGGCACCGCACTGCCGGCGCCCGCCAGGCCCTTGGCCAGCTCGGCCACGGACGCCGCCACCTGAGCACTGTGCGACACCAGGACGATGCCCACCAGCTTCCCGCCGTCACCCACCGGACGGCTCCCCGTCCCCGGCGTCCTCGGAGGCGTCGGCGAGGCCCGCGATCAGCAGGGCCGACGAGGTGGCCCCGGGATCCTGGTGCCCGATGCTCCGCTCACCCAGGTAACTGGCCCGGCCCTTGCGGGCCCGCAACGGCGTCGTGGCCACCGCACCCTCCTCGGCGGCGGCCCGTGCCGCGGCGAAGGAGCCGCCGAGCGCGTCCACCGCGGGCACCAGCGCGTCGATCATCGTCTTGTCACCCGGTGCCGCACCTCCGAGCTGCCGCACCGCGTCCACCCCGGTGCGCAGGGCCTCGGCCAGTTGTTCCCTGCTCACCTCGGTGGCGTCACCGAGCGCCTTGCCGGTGCGGCGCAGCAGCGTCCCGTACAAGGGCCCCGAGGCGCCGCCCACCGTCGAGATCAGCAGCCGCCCGGCCTGGATGAGCACGGCACCGGGCGTGTCGGGCGGCTCCTTGTCCAGCGCGGCCCGCACCGCACTGAACCCGCGTTGGAGGTTGCTGCCGTGGTCGGCGTCACCGATGGGGGAGTCGAGAGCGGTGAGCCGCTCCGCCTCACGGTCGACGGAGGCGGCGGTCACCGCCATCCAACGGCGGAAGAAGTCGGCGTCGAGCACTGGAACTCCTCGCGTACTAGGACCTGTGAACCCTCTACCCGGTGTTCCTCACATGCCCCAGCGCAGTCCCGGGGTCTTCACCGGAGCGTCCCACAGCCGCAGTGTCTCCTCGCCGACCTGGCACAGGGTGACCGAGGCCCCCGCCATGTCGAGCGACGTCACGTAGTTGCCGACGAGTACCCGTGCGACGGGGACACCCCGCTCCCCGAGTACCCGCTGCACCTCGGCGTTGAAGCCGTACAGCTCCAGCAGCGGGGTCCCACCCATGCCGTTGACCAGGACCAGGACCGGATTGCGCGGCGTGAGATCGTCGAGGATCGCGTCGACCGCCACCTCGGCGATCTCGCCCGAGGTCATCATCGGCCGCCGTTCCCGGCCCGGTTCGCCGTGGATGCCGATGCCCAGCTCCAGCTCGCCCGCCGGCAGGTCGAAGGTGGGGCTGCCCTTGGCGGGTGTGGTGACAGCGGTCAGGGCCACGCCGAAACTGCGGGAGTTCTCATTGACCTGCCGGGCAAGGGCCTCCACCCGCTCCAGCGGCTGTCCCTCGTCGGCCGCCGCGCCCGCGATCTTCTCCACGAACAACGTCGCACCGGTGCCGCGCCGGCCCGCGGTGTAGAGACTGTCGGTCACCGCGACATCGTCGTCGACCAGAACTTTCGCGACCTGGATGCCCTCGTCCTCGGCCAGCTCGGCGGCCATGTCGAAGTTGAGTACGTCACCGGTGTAGTTCTTCACGACGAACAGCACCCCGGCGCCGCTGTCCACGGCAGCCGCCGCCCGTACCATCTGGTCGGGCACGGGAGAGGTGAACACCTCTCCGGGACAGGCCGCCGAGAGCATTCCGGGCCCCACGAACCCGCCGTGCAGCGGCTCGTGTCCGGAACCCCCTCCGGAGACCAGACCCACCTTCCCGGCCACGGGAGCGTCCCGCCGGACGATCACCCGGTTCTCCACATCCACCGCAAGATCGGGATGCGCCGCGGCCATCCCCCGCAAGGCATCGGCGACCACGGTCTCCGGGACGTTGATGAGCATCTTCATGGGGATCTCCTAATGGGCTCGGCAGGTGGTCTTCGGCCTGTGTCTTCGCTGGTCAGAGTGGTTCCGGGTAGTCCTCGATCTTGGCGGTCCGTAGCGGTCCGTAGCGGTCCGTAGCGGTCCGTAGCGGTCCGCAGCGGTCGGAAGCGGGGGCGGCGGCACCTGTGCTGACGTGGTGCCGACTTCGATGACGTCGTGTCAGATTCTGCGGCGGATCGACGGCATGCCGATTGGAGTCCTACAGAGGCAGTATCTGCCTTGCGGCTGTGAAGGTCACGTGGGGGGCATCCCGAGCGAGCCGGAGAGGACCGGGCCGGCGCCTTGTGCCGCGTTTACGCAGCCGGTTCTCCCCATGCGCTCCCGGCGCCGCCCGTACTCCCCGCATCCCCGCCAGGCATCCTGCGCCGGAGGCGGGCGACCCGGAATGTCCGCTCGGCCGGCCTGCGGCGGGCGCGGTGGGCGGCGGCCGTCGGCGCCTCGTGGAGCCGGCAGATTCTTCGTCTGCTGGTGGTGCATCTCGCATGGCGCGGTGACCAGGGAAAACGGAGGCCGGATCTGTGACGGGTGAAGTGTTGGCCCGCGTGTGGTCCGGACCCGAAGAGCGGGACGGCGCGATCCATGGTCCGTGTGATCTGAACGCGTCTGACGGCTATCGCGCCCGCTCCACCCACCGAAGACGCCGGCGCACCGGCGCGGTGGGCGGGAACAGGCCCTCCGGTGAGCCGGTGGCGCGCTGCCGGGGAGCGCAGCCGCCGACCCGCTCACGGCTGGTGACGAGGTCGGCGGCGCGGTCCACAGCGTGCGGCCGCGGGAGTCCTCGGGCCACCCGGTCGATCTCGCCGCACACCGCGTCCGTGGACGTGGCGCGACGACCCTGACTAGGGTTCCGGATGATCAGGGTCCATGAACACGACAGGAGCCCCGAACACTGATGGGCGCGACCCAACTTTTTTTCGCGTGCTCGCAGTACGCGGCCGCCACGGTGACCGCGGCGATCCGGGCAGGGCGGTTCGGGGCCAGGGCCGACCACCGGCGCATCCTGGTTGTCACGGACCGGTCCGATGTGCCCGAAATCGGCACGGCACCCGACATGATGGCCGGATTCGCGGTTCTGGCCGCGGAATTCGACGATGTCCGCTCCTGGAACGATTTCGTCCGGCCCTACCACCCGGCCGAATGGTCTCCGAGGGACCAGGACACGGCCTTGTGGCAACGGGCACTCCGCGCGATCTGGGACCTGGGCACCGGCGATCTCGAGATCGCCTGCGAATCCATCCAGGGACGCCCCTCGCAGACCGTGGCGAGGATCTTTGCCGACAGTCCCATCCATGTGTATGCCGACGGCCTGATGAGCTACGGCCCCACGCGGAGCAGACTCGACCCCGGGGTGGCGGCGCGGATCCGGCGCCTCATCCACGTGGATCTGGTGCCGGGCCTCCGCCCTCTTCTGCTGACAGAACACGGGGTGCCCGCCGAGGTGGTCGCCACCGACGTCTTCACCGCGCTTCTACGCGAACTTGCCGACCAGGCAGGGGACGCGGGGCTCCGGCCGACCGCCCGGCCCGCGCTGCTGCTGGGCCAGTACCTGTCGTCCATCGGGATTCTGACAGCCGACGAGGAGCAGGCCCTGGAGTCGCGGATGCTCCGTGGCGCGGTACGCCTGGGCCACCGCCACGTGCTGTTCAAACCCCATCCATCGGCTCCACTCGACCGGTCCCGGGCGCTGGAGGAGGAGGCACGGCACCTCGGCGTCGAGTTCGGTGTGCTGACCGAGCCGGTTCTGGCTGAAGTCCTCTTCCATCACATGCGGCCGGCCCTGGTGGTCGGCGCATTCTCCACCGCCCTGCTGACCGCGTCCCGTCTCTTCGGCCTCCCCGTGGCCCGGACCGGGACCGATCTCCTCCTGGAACGACTGAGCCCGTATCAGAACAGCAACCGGATTCCCGTGACGCTCGCTGACGCGCTCCTGCCCGACCTCGACGACGCCGGTTCCGTGGCCTCGTGGTCGCTGGACCGGGCCCTGGAGGCACGGGGGGACCTGGCCGAACTGATCTCGGCTGTTGGTTTTGTGATGCAACCGGAGGCACATCCGGGGCTGAGACCACTGGCCCACCAGTACCTGGCCCACCACCTGGACGACGACGCCCGGCGCTATTTCCAAGGGAAGCGCCTGGCCCGGCTGGGACTTCCCGGTGGCACACCGGTGAGATTCGGTTTCGTGCCTCGGACACCGACGGTGCGGCGGTTGGCCCGGGGGGTGCGGTCGGTGCGCAGGGCCGCGCCCCGCCGTGGTTGAGCCCGCGACCGTGGTCGAGGGCTTCACCCCCGGCACCGACTGCGGACCGGTCATCGGCGTTGTCGGTCCCGATGCGGAGCCAACGGGGCCGCAGCACGCGGAACCGCATCTCGGCGACGCGACACACGCATGGCGAGCACCCGAGCAAAAGCAGCACGCACCGGGGAACCCGCTGGAGGCCGCCCATGCGACGGCGGAGAACGCTCCGCTACGGCTCCACGGCGATCGACGTCAGGACCAGTCCGTTCCCGGCGGTCCAGCGGCCTGAGAAGCCGGTCAGCGGTCTGCCCCGCAGGGTCGGCGCGGGCGCCAGCACGCGGGCTGCGAACGTGCCGTCCGGCATGATGGCGACCGTGGCCTCCTGGAAATCCAGGAGCCGCCTGCCCACCGGGAACCACGCCTTGTACACGGACTCCTTGGCGCTGAACAGCAGCCGGTCCCAGGCCGGGCCCCCGGCGGGCAGCGCGGCCAGCGCGATGAGGTCCTCGGGGCGGGCGATGCCCTTCAGCACACCGTCGGGGAGGGGCGCGTCCGGCTCGGCGTCGATGCCGAGCGCGGCCACCTCGTCGGCCCGGGCCACCACAGCGGCGCGGTAGCCAGGACAGTGCGTCATGCTGCCCACCACGCCCTCCGGCCAGCGGGGCGCGCCCCGCTGGCCGGGCAGCAGTGGCGCCGGCGGGTGTCCGAGCTTCGCCAGCGCGTCGCGCGCGCACGCCCGGACCGTGGTGAACTCGGCCCGCCGCTTGGCGACGGCCCGGGCGATCACCGCCTCCTCCTGCGGGAACAGCGGAGTGTCGAGCCGGTCGGTGAAGCTGTCGACGTACACCGCGCCCGGCGGCAGCAGGCCCTCGATCACGCGCCCACCCGCCCCGCCACCGCCGCGGGCACGCCCCGGGCCGGCACGACCTGCCGCGCGAGGCCGTTCCGCAGCCCGAACCGGTGCCTCGCGCGCGGACAGCCGATCGGCACCTCCTCGAACCGCACCCCGTCGTAGACGGTGCGCCGCGGGACGTGCGGATGGCCGCAGACCACGGCCTCGACGCCGAACCTGATGTGCCAGTCGGGGGTCCGCACCGTCCCGCACCACCGGGCGAACTCCTGGTACGTCATGATCCTGGCCGGCTCGCGCAGCAGGGGCCAGTGGTTCACCAGCACCAGGGGCAGGCCGCCCGCCACCTCCGTCAGCCGCCGCTCGCCCTCCTCGACGCGGGCGGCGCACCGGGCCGCCCGCGACGGGTACGGTTCGGGGGTGCAGGTGGTACCCGTCGGTGCAGACGATCCCGGCCCCGTGCGTCCGGGCCGGCGACTCCTCGGACGTCGAAGTGCCGGGCGCCGGCAACGAGTGGTCGTGCGGCGGGAACAGCGGCGCGATCCGCACCGGGCCGCCCGCTCCCGGCCCCACACCGGACACGGGCCCTCCGGCGTCGGCACCCCCGGGCGGCGGCACATCGCCACCAGCGCCTCGTAGCGCGCGACTCCGCGCGGCGCGGCCGGGTCGTCCTTCCCCACGGTCCACAACTCGTGGCTCCCCGGCACCCGGAGGAACCGCCCGAACCTGTCGCGCAGCAGCCCGAGCGTCCACTCGAGGTCCGCGAACCGCTCCCCGACGTCCCCCGCCACGATCAGCCAGTCACCCGGCGAGCGGAGCTCCAACTTCTCGACGGCGGCACGGTTTTCCTCGTACGGCACGCGCAGGTCGCTGACCGCACGCAACACGCTCTCGGTCCCCCTCATCCGGCCAGCATAATCAGGCGCCGTCCGGCGGCTCGCACGAGCACTGCCCCGCACGTCGGTTAGACGATCCGACAAGAAACGACCCAGTGAGGGCCGCACCGCCGGCACCCGCGTTCGGCCGCCTAGACTGCGCCGACATGAAGGCTCTCGTACTATCCGGCGGGGCCGGAACCCGCTTGCGACCCATCACCCACACCTACGCCAAGCAACTCGTTCCCGTGGCCAACAAACCCGTGCTCTTCTACGGGTTGGAGGCCATCGCGGAGGCGGGCATCACCGAGGTCGGCATCGTCGTCGGTGACACGGCCACCGAGATCCAGCGGGCCGTCGGCGACGGCTCCGCCTTCGGCCTCGACATCACCTACATCCAGCAGTCCGCACCCCTTGGCCTGGCCCATGCCGTACTGATCGCAAAGGGCTTCCTCGGCGACGAGGACTTCGTCATGTATCTCGGTGACAACTTCATCGTCGGTGGCATCGCGGGTCTCGTGGACGAGTTCCGGGGCACCCGCCCCGACGCGCAGATCCTGCTCACCAAGGTGGCCGACCCCTCGGCCTTCGGCGTCGCCGAACTCGACAGCTCGGGAAAGGTGGTGGCTCTGGAGGAGAAGCCGGCCACCCCGCGCAGCGATCTCGCCCTGGTCGGCGTCTTCCTGTTCTCCCCGGCCGTGCACGAGGCCGTGCAGGGGATCGATCCGTCCGCGCGCGGCGAGTTAGAGATAACCGACGCCCTGCAGTGGCTCATCGACCACGGACGCGACGTCCGCTCCACGACCATTTCCGGTTACTGGAAGGACACCGGAAACGTCATCGACATGCTGGAGGTCAACCGCGCCGTCCTGGAGGGCGTCGAGGGACGCGTCGACGGCTCCGTCGACGCGGCCAGCGAGATCATCGGCCAGGTCACCATCGAAGCGGGCGCCGAGATCCGGGGCTCGCGCATCGTGGGACCGGTCGCGATCGGCGCCAACACGCTGATCGTCGGCTCCTACGTCGGTCCGTCCACCTCGATAGCGTCCGACTGCCGAATAGACTCCAGCGAAATAGAGTTCTCCATCGTCCTGGCCGGAGCCACGATCCAGGGGGTCCGCCGCATCGAGAGTTCGCTGATCGGGCGGGATGTCGAGGTGACTCCCGCGGCCGGTGTGCCGGCGGCCCATCGCCTGGTGCTCGGGGACCACAGCCAGGTGCGGATCTCCTCATGACGGACACGACGGCCACCAGGATCCTCGTCACCGGCGGTGCCGGTTTCATCGGCTCCCACTACGTCCGCACCCTGCTCGGACCGCAGGGGCCCGCCGGGGTGCGGGTCACCGTTCTCGACAAACTGACCTACGCGGGCAACCTGGCCAATCTCGACCCGGTGCGCGAACACCCCGGGTTCTCCGTCGTCCAGGGCGACATCTGCGACGCGGTGACCGTGGACCGGCTGGTCGCCGGGCACGACCAGATCGTGCACTTCGCCGCCGAGTCGCACGTGGACCGGTCGATCCTGGGTGCGGCCGAGTTCGTCCGGACGAACGTGAGCGGGACGCAGGTCCTGCTCGACGCGGCGCTGCGCCACCACGCCGACGGGCGGGGCGTCTTCGTGCACATCTCCACGGACGAGGTGTACGGCTCCATCCCGTACGGCTCCTGGCCGGAGACGGACCCGCTGTCGCCCAACTCGCCCTACGCGGCTTCGAAGGCGGCCGCAGACCTGATCGCCCTCGCCCACCATCGCACGCACGGACTCGACGTACGGGTGACCCGCTGTTCCAACAACTACGGCCACCACCAGTTCCCCGAGAAGCTGATCCCGCTGTTCGTCACCCGGCTGATGCGGGGCCGCACGGTCCCGCTGTACGGGGACGGGCTCAACGTCCGCGACTGGCTGCACATCGACGATCACGTCCAGGGCATCGAGCTGGTCCGCACCAAGGGCCGTCCCGGTGAGGTCTACAACATCGGCGGCGGCACCGAACTCACCAACAAGGAGCTGACCTCCCTGCTCCTGGAGGCGTGCGGGGCGGGCTGGGAGTCGGTCGAGTACGTCACCGACCGCAAGGGCCACGACCGCCGTTACTCGGTGGACTGCTCCAAGATCACCCAGGAACTGGGCTACCGGCCGTGCAAGGACTTCGCCACCGGGCTCGCCGAGACGGTCGCCTGGTACCGCGAGAACCAGCAGTGGTGGGAGCCGCTGGAGCAGCGCGCCGCGCCGCGCCACGAACGGGTTTCGGCGAGACCGTTCCGAAGCCCGTAGGGGACCGTCCCCGGCGGCCAGCGGTGAGCTGGCCGCCGGGGACGGCACGGGTCCGGGGCAGAGGCCCGGGCCGCTACTCCTGCTCGGGCACGCTGGCGACGCCCGGCGGCAGGAACCGCCGGCCCGCCACCCGCTGGGACACGCCGGTCCGGTCGAGGTACGGCGTGATCCCGCCGAGCCAGAACGGCCAGCCGACGCCCAGGATCAGGCACAGGTCGACGTCCTGCGGCTCGGCCACCACGCCCTCGTCCAGCATCCGCCGGATCTCGTCGGCGAGCGCCGCCGACGTGCGGTCCAGCAGCCCGGCCGCGGTGGACGGCGAGGAGCCGGCCCGCCACAGCGCCGCGACCTCGGGGTCGAGGGTCCTGCCGCCCTCGGCGTCCCGGAGCCACACGGAGGTCTTGCCCGCCTCGGCGAGCCGCCGCAGGTTCCCGCTCACCGCGAACCGGTCGGGGAACGCCGTGTGCAGGGTCTCGGCGACGCGCAGGACCGCCGCGGGGCCGAGGAGCCCCAGCAGGTCCAGCGGTGCCATCGGCAACCCCAGCGGGTCGAACGCCTGGTCCGCCAGCTCGAACGGGGTGCCCTCGTCCAGGGCCGCGACGACCTCGCCCAGGAAGCGGGCGAGCACCCGGTCGACCACGAGCGCGGGCGCGTCCGAGACCAGTACGCAGGTCTTGCCCAGCTGCTTGCCCAGCGCGAACGCCGTGGCCAGCGAGGCGTCGTCGGTCCCGTCGGCGCGTACGACCTCCAGCAGAGGCGCGGCGGCGACCGGGGCGGCGAAGCGGAGCCCCACCACCCGCTCCGGGTGCCGCAGTTTGAGCGCGCTCTCCGCGACCGACGCGCAGGACGTGGCGGTCGCCAGCACGCATCCGGCCGACACGTACTCCTCGATCTTTGCGAACACCTGCTGCTTCGCCGAGAGATCGCCGTCCAGCGCCTCGACGACGAAACCGGCGTCGCGGAGCGCTCCGGTGTCCGGCGAGCCCGACACCAGCGCCTTGACGCGGTCGGCCGCGTCCCGCGTCAGCCGGCCGCTGTCGGCCAGCGCGTCGGCCTCGGTGTGCACGCGGGCCACGGCTTCGTCCCGGCGTGCCCGGTCGGCGCCGGTCAGCACGACCGGGACGTCCAGTTGCCGCGCGAACAGCAGGGCCAGTTGCGTGGCCGCCGGGCCCGTCCCGGCGATCCCGACGCTCGGCACCGGGCGCGCCAGCGACTCGTCGGGCAGGCCCGGCTGCTGGGCCGCGCGCCACTGCACCAGGCTGAACGCGTACAGGCTGGCCCGCGACTCGTCGCCCATCAGGACGTCGGCCATGGCCTCGGACTCAGCCGGGTAGCCGCGGTCCAGGTCGTTGTGGCGGGCGAAGTCCAGCAGCTCGACGGCCCGCACCGGGCCCGGCGACGCGCCGCGGGTCTTGGCGTCAACGAGCGCACGCGCCCGGTCGATCGCCGCGTCCCAGCCCGCGCCGCGGTCGAACTCGGGGCGGGGCACCGGGGTCTCGCCGTTGACGACGTCCGCGACCCAGCGCAGCGACGCGTCGAGGAAGCCGCCCGCGTCCAGCAGCACGTCGGCGACACCCAGTTCGACGGCCTCGGCGGGCTGGAGCATCTTGTTGGTGAAGGCGTTCTCGATGATCACGGTGACCGCGCGGTCCGGACCGATCAGGTTCGGCAGCAGCTGCGTGCCGCCCCAGCCCTGGAACAGGCCGAGCGCGCACTCGGGGAAGCCGATCGCGGGGACGTCGGACGCCACCGTCCGGTACTGGCACGACAGCGCGAGCTCCAGCCCGCCGCCGATCGCCACCCCGTTGACGAACGCGAACGTCGGGATCCTGGAGTCGGTGAAACGGCGGAACGCGTCGTGGCCGAGCTTGCCGACGGCCAGTGTGGTCTCGCGGTCCATCCCGACGGCGGCCAGGTCGGCGCCGACGGAGAAGCAGAAGGGCTTGCCGGTCACCGCGATCGCCGCCGGGTCCGCGGCCAGCGCCGCGTCGAAGGCGGCGTCGATGCTGACGAGTCCCTCGCGGCCGAACGTGTTCGGTTTGGTGGGGTCGAGCCCGTTGTCCAGGGTGATCAGCGCCACCGGCTTCACCAGCCCGGGCACCGGGACCGCCCGGGTGGTCGCGCGGGTCACGACTTCGTCTCTCACTTGCCCCTCCACTGTGGGTTCTGCCTGTTCACGGTGACGCGCGGCGGCACGCCCGGTTCGCCGACCGCCTCACCAGGCGATCGGGAGGGACAGCGGACCCTGGATCGTGTCGCCCGGTGCGAACGGGATCTGGTCGACCGGGTTGGCCAGGCGCAGGCCGGGCAGGCGGGCGAACAGGGTCCGCAGCGCGATCTCCATCTCGACGCGCGCGAGGTTGTGGCCGAGGCACAGGTGGATGCCGTGGCCGAACGTGATGTGGTGGCGCGAGTTGCGCGTCAGGTCCAGCTCGTCGGGGTCCGGGTAGAGGGACGGGTCCCGGTTGACCAGCGAGGTCCCGAAGAACACTGCGTCGTCGGGGCGGATGACCACCCCGCCGATCTCTATCTCCTTGGTGGCCACCCGGGCCAGGCCCTCCACGATGGAGAGGAACCGCAGGAGTTCGTTGACGGCGTTTGGGAACAGCGTGTCGTCGGCCCGCAGCGCGGCGAGCTGCCCGGGATGCTCCAGCAGCGTCAGGGTGCCCAGCGTGATCATGCTGGCGGTCGACTCGTGACCGGCGATGAGCATGAAGATCGCCAGGCTCACCGCGTCCTGGCGATCCAACTCGCCCGCGCGCATGTGCTCGACCAGCGTGTCGAGCAGGTCGTCGCCCGGCTCGCTCTCCTTGCGGGCGATCAGTTCGCCCATGTAGGTCATGAGTCGGACGGCGGCACCCGCGGCCTCCTCGCCCGTCGTGGCGCGCAGCAGGAGCGAGGACTGCTCCTCGAAGAAGTCGCGGTCGGAGTACGGCACGCCGAGCAGCGCGCAGATCACGCTGGAGGACAGCGGGAGCGCGAACTGGTTGACCAGGTCGGCGGTCTGACCCTTCTCGACCATGTCGTCCAGCAGGTCGTCCACGAGCTGCTGGATCTGCGGGCGCAGGTCGGCGACACGCTGGTTGGTGAAGCGGGGCAGCAGCATGCGGCGCTGGGCGTGCTGTTCGGGGCCGTCGGTGCCGAGCAGCGGAGTGCGGCGCTGCTCGAGGGGGATGGCCGCGAAGCGCGGTGAGGTCACCGGGAAGGCGGGGTTCTCGCGGACCGCCGACAGGCGCTCGTCGGTCAGCAGTTGCCGTGCCTCGGCGTGTCCCGTCACGATCCACGCCTCGCGCCCGTCGTAGAGCTTGACGCGGGAGATCGGCCCCTCTTCGAGCAACGGCTGGTAGCCGGTGGGCGGGTGGTAGGGGCAGGAGCGATCCTGCGGGAAGGAAACGGCATCGGTCACGTTTGAACCCCTCGCGAATGTCGGTCCCCGGCAGTGAACGTGCCAGGCACCGGATCATTCCGGTGTGCCTCCTGGCGAGTCAACCGCCTCCGGACGTGCTCGGGTTCACAAAGACTCCGCGCCGCACGGTGTGACGTCGTGCTGGCAACGTCCGAGACCTGCGACGACGCGGTTGTCGACCCGTCTCGGGCGTTCGGTGGACCCCGGGTGGGCAGCACCGCCCGCAGTAAAAATCGATCAAGCTATTTCAACTGCCTTGACGCGCAACTCCTTTGGGGTAGCGTACTTGCAGTCCGAATGAATGTGCGTAGCGTAGCTGTCGGGGGGACGAGGGTATGGCCGTGGAAGGGCAGGCGCGCAGACGCGTCGCGGAGGTTCTGCGTACTTTTCCGGACGCGCGAACCGGGTCTTCCGGTCTGTGGGGCTCGGCCGCGGCAGGTCCGGCAAACCGCCGGCCTCGACGATGAGTTCGTTCGCAATACACGTGCCGTTCGTTGTCGTGCAAGGCACCTGCTCGCTCTTCGGTGCCAAACGTGAACGCGACGCGGCTTCGAAGAAGATCACGCTGAGAGTGTGATCCGGCAAATGCCGGTGGGCAACGGGGCCCGCGCGGACGGTGGTTGTGCCGCTGTCCTGATCCGCTGTCGGTCCCACGAAAAAGTCGAAGTCCTTTCCTGATCGCCGTCCCCTCGGTTGTGGCACGCCTTGATCGGGATGTCGGGGTTTGAAAGAGGGCTTTCCTGTGCAGAGCAACGACATCGCCATCATCGGCATGGCCTGCCGGTTCCCCGGAGCCGACGACTACCGCCAGTTCTGGACCACTGTGGAGAGCGGTCGCTCGCACATCGGCGAGGTGCCGGGCAGCCGTTGGGACTGGCGGGCGTACGCCGACACCGAGGGTTCGGGAACCAGCAGGTGGGGCGCCTTCCTCACGGACGTGGCGGGCTTCGACGCCGCGTTCTTCCGGGTGTCCCCGCTGGAGGCGGAGAGCATGGACCCGCAACAGCGGATCATGCTGCACCTCGTCTGGTCCTGCTTCGAGGACGCCGCCGTACGCCCCACCGAGCTGGCCGGCAGTGACGTCGGGGTCTTCATCGGCGCTTTCAACCTGGACTACAAGGGCCTGCAGGAGACGAAGGTGCGCGAGCCGGCCGCACACCACGCCACGGGGACCGCGGGCGCCGTCATCGCCAACCGCGTGTCCCACTTCTTCGACTTCACCGGCCCCAGTGTGACCGTCGACACCGCGTCCTCCGCCTCGCTGGACGCCGTGCACCTGGCCGTGCGGTCCCTGCGGCAGAAGGAGTGCGGCGTCGCGATCGCGGGCGGCATCAGCCTGGTGCTGACGCCCGAGCGGACCGTTTCCTTCTCCAAGGTCGGCATGCTGTCCCCGACCGGCTCCTGCAAGACCTTCGACGAACGCGCCGACGGCTACGTGCGCGGCGAGGGCGGCGGCCTGGTGCTGCTCAAGCCGCTCGCGGACGCCGTCCGCGACGGCGACAGCATCCACGGTGTCATCAGGGGCAGCGCCGTCAGCCACGGCGGACGGACCCGCAGCCTCACCTATCCCAGCGCGGAAGCGCAGGCCAGGGTCGTCTCGAAGGCGCTCGCCCAGGCGGGCGTCGAGCCCCGGACCGTCACTTACGTCGAAGCGCACGGCACCGGCACGCCGACCGGCGACCCGATCGAGATCCGCGGCCTGGTGGAAGGGTTCCGCGAGGCCCGGGGCGACGACGCGGCCCCCGGACCGTACAACTACTGCGGACTCGGCTCCGCCAAGCCCAACATCGGCCACCTCGAACCCGCCGCGGGCATCGCGGGCGTCATCAAGACCCTGCTCGCGATGGAGCACGGCAAGATACCCGGCCTGCCGGAGTTCACGAAGCTCAACCCCGCCATCACGCTCGACAGGACGCCCTTCTACATAGCCGACGCCACACGGGAGTGGGAGGCGCCGCGCTCGGAGACGGGCGAGCCGCTGCCGCGCCGCGCCGGGGTCAGCTCGTTCGGCTTCGGCGGTACGAACGCGCACGTGGTCCTGGAGGAGGCGCCGACCGGCGAGCCGGTCACGCCGCGCGCCAGACCCGCCTACCTGCTCTGCCTGTCCGGCAGGACCGAAACGGCGTTGCGGCGCCGGGTCGTTGACCTGGCGGACTGGCTCGGGCGCGCGGACGCAGCCGCCGAGACCGGCGCCGCGCCCGCCGACGTCGACCTGATGGACCTCAGCGCGACGCTGCTGCTGGGACGGGAACACTTCGGCGTCCGGGCGGCCTTCGTCGTACGCGGCGCCGACGAACTGCGCGACGCACTGGGCCGCTTCCCGCACGAGGGCCGCGCCGCCGACCGCTTCCACAACCTCGACGCGGACAGGAGCGCGGACGCGCAGGCGACGGGCCCGGAACTCCCCGGCTTCCGCCTCGGCGCCGAACACCCCGAATCCGCATACACCCAGCACCTCTTTGACCTGGCCGAAGCCTTCGCCGCGGGCGCCGACCTCCGCGTGCGTGACCTCTTCGCCGGGATCCGTACCGAGAAGCTCCGGCTGCCCACGTACCCGTTCGACGCACAGCGGTACTGGATCACGGCCGGCCCCGCGCCCGAAGCCCCGGCCGAGCAGCTCCCTGCGGCGCGGAGCGACCGGCCGGAGGTCGCGGACCTGGTCCTGGCAGACCTCCGCCGCATCGCCTCCGGCGTCCTCAAACTGCCGACGGACGGCATCCAGCCGGCCGACAAGCTCTCCGACCTGGGCTTCGACTCGGTCGGCAACACCCGGCTGGCCGCCGAGCTGAACGAGCACTACGGGATCGACCTCACGCCGTCGGACCTCTACACGCACTTCACCCTGGGCATGATCCGGGACCATCTGCTCCAGGACCACGGCGACACCGTCGCGCGGACGTACGAGACGTATGAGGGGACCACCGGTCAGCTGCCCGCTCGGCAGGACAGCGTCCCCGCGCCCCGGCCGGAGTCCGCCGCCGCACCGGCCGCTCCGGCCAGGGGGCCCGGCGACGACATCGCCGTCATCGGTCTGAGCGGACGCTTCCCGCAGGCGCGGACCGCCGATGACCTCTGGGACATCATCGCGGGCGGCCGGGACGTGGTCGGGCCCCTCCCGGCACAGCGGCGACGGGACTGGGCCGGTGCGCCCGGCGACTACGCGCCCAAGGGCGGATGGCTGCCCGGTGCCGCCGAGTTCGACCCGCTGTTCTTCGAGATCGTCCCCAGCGAGGCCGAAGCCATGGACCCCCGGCAGCGACTGCTGCTCCAGGAGTCGTGGCGGGCCCTGGAGGACGCGGGCTACGGCGCGCGGCAGCTGCGCGACAACACGATGGGCATGTTCGTCGGCGCCGAACAGGGCGACTACCAGCGGGTCGCCGGCAGCGACGAGACCCTCACCTCCGCCCACGACGGCATCCTGGCCTCCCGTCTCGGCTACTTCCTGAACTTCTCCGGACCGGTCATCGCGATCAACACGGCGTGCTCCGCCGGACTGGCCGCCGTCCACCAGGCATGCGCGAGCCTGCGCACCGGCGAGTGCGACACCGCGCTCGCCGCGGGCGTCAACATCCACGCGACCTCTCAGTTCTTCCAGCACGCCGACCGCGCCGGGATGCTCTCCGTCGACGGCGTCTGCCGCCCCTTCGACAAGCGGGCCAACGGCATGGTCGTGGGCGAAGCGGTCGCCGTCGTGGTGCTCAAGCCCCTGGCCAAGGCGCTGGCGGACGGGGACAGGATCCACGCCGTCATCAAGGGAAGCGGCATCAACTACGACGGCCGCACCAACGGCATCACCGCGCCCAGCAGGTCGGCGCAGTCCTCGCTGCTGCGCTCCGTGTACGAGCGGTTCGGCATCGACCCGGGCGAGATCGAGCACGTGGTGGCGCACGGCACCGGAACCCGGCTCGGCGACCCCATCGAGGTCAACGCCCTCGTCGACGCCTTCGCCCCGTACACCGACAAGAGGCAGTACTGCGCGCTGACTTCGGTCAAGAGCAACGTCGGGCACACCCTGGCCGCGTCCGGCGTGGTGAGCCTGATCGGCCTGGTCCAGTCGCTGCGGCACGAAACCCTGCCCGCGAGCCTGCACTGCGAGCAGGACAGCGACTACATCGACTGGGTGCACAGCCCCTTCTACGTCAACAAGGAGACCCGCCCCTGGAAGAGCGGACCGGGCAAGAAGCGGCTGGGCGCGGTCAGTTCCTTCGGGATCAGTGGAACCAACGCCCACGTCGTCGTCGAGGGGTACGACGCGCCGCAGCCCGCGGAGTCCACAGAGCCCGCGCGGCCCCACCTCCTCGTGCTCTCGGCCAAGACCGCCGAGGCGCTGAACGCCAGGGCCGCCGATCTGCTGGTCTTACTGGAGAGCAGGAGCCAGGACGAGGCGGGTCTCGCCCGGATCAGCGCCACGCTCCTGCTCGGCAGGCACCACTTCGCACACCGTTGCGCCCTGCTCGCGACGACGCCCGAGGAGGCCGCGCGACTGCTCCGCCTGGTGGTCGAAGGGCAGGAGGCGCCCCACGTGTTCCGGGGCGTGCGCCCACGGGACTTCGCACCGCAGGCCACGCTCGCCGAGTACGCCGGTCAGCTGGTCGAGCGCGCGGGCGGTCAGGTTGCCGACCGCAGCAAGCACCAGGACACCATGCGCGCGCTGGCCGACCTGTACCGGCAGGGTTACGACCTGGAGTGGGAGGGCCTGTTCGGCGAGCGGGTGCCGCAGGTCACGTCCCTGCCCACGTACCCCTTCGCCCGCGAGGAGTACTGGATCGAGGGGCGCCACGAGCCCGGTGCGGCACAGCCGCAGGGCGCGGGCCACGGGAGCGGGGACCGGGGGAGCCAGGACCTGCACTTCTACGTGCCGCGCTGGGTGGCGGCCGACCCCGCGGCGGGAACGGGCTCCGGTGCGACCCTGCTCGTCCTCGACGACGAACCGGCGCGCGTCGCGCTCTTCCGCCGCCACCACGCGGGAACCGTGGTCCAGGTGCGGTCCGGTGCGTCGTTCGCCGCGCACGCCGCGGACCACTACGTCGTCGACCGGCGCAGCCAGGTGGACTTCGACCGGCTGCTCAGCGCGGTGGGCCTGCCGGGGCGGACACCGCTCGCCGTCGTCAACCTCTGGCCCCTGGCATCGGACGGCGCGGACCGCACCGCCGAGCTGGAGAGCCTGCTCCACTTCTTCCGGGCGGCCCACCGCACCGGGCTCGAACACGAACTCCAGCACCTGTCCGTCGTGCCCGGCGGGCGGGGACCGGCCGGAGTGGCGGCGCAGTCGCTCTCGGGGTTCGCGCGCGCCATGACCCCGGTCAACCATCTGATCCGGATGAACACCCTCGAGTTCGACGGAGCGCCGGATGCCGAGTCCGTGGTGACCGGGGTGCTGGACGAACTCGGGGTCGGCGAGACGACGTCCGCACGTGGACAGGAAGTCCGGCTGGCCGGCGGCCTGCGCTCGACGCGGGTGCTGCGGCGCTGGACCGGCGGCGCGGACGCCCACTCCTCCGGGCTGCCGCTGAAGGAGAACGGCGTCTACCTCATCAGCGGCGGAGCGGGCCGACTCGGCGGCCACCTCGGCAAGTACCTCGCCGAGCAGTGCCGGGCGAGGCTCGTCCTGCTCGGCCGCAGGGCACCCGACGCGGGCCTGCGGGAGCGGATCGCGGTGCTGGAGGCGGCGGGCGCGCAGGTCGAGTACCTGCGCTGCGACGTCTCCGACCGCGACGCCGTGCGCGACGCCGTCGACGCCGCCCGGGCGCGGTTCGGCCGGCTGGACGGGGTCTTCCACAGCGCGGGCGTCATGGGCGGCAGTGACGTGATCACCGCGCCGAAGGCCGACTTCGACGGGGTCCTGGCGCCCAAGATGCACGGCACCGTCCACCTGGACGAGCTGACGCGAGACGAATCGCTGGACTTCTTCGTGCTGTTCTCGTCGATCGCCGCCCACCTCGGCGACTTCGGGCAGGGGAGCTACGCCGCCGCCAACCGCTTCCTCGACGCCTACGCCCACCACCGCGAGGCGCTGCGGGCCGAGGGCGAGCGCCGCGGCCGGACCATCTCGGTCGACTGGCCCTACTGGGACGAGGGCGGCATGCTCGGGGACATCGAACAGGACGCCACGTCGAAGGCCCTCTACTTCGACCACTCCGGCCTGCGCGGCCTGGGGACGTCCGAGGGCATCGAGGCGCTGATGACGATCCTGGCCTCGGACGAGACACAGGTCGTGGTGGCCAAGGGCGAGCGGGAGAAGATCGAGCGGGTCCTGCGCGTCGCCGAACGCGAGCAGGCCGACACCGTCGCCCGGCGCGAGCCCGAGCCGGTGCGGCCCGCCGCGGAACCGGCCGCCGGGGCTGCCGGTTCGACCGGGGAGACAGGGGCGGCTGCCCCCGACCTGCTCACCGGAGCCGTCGACTACCTCAGGGGCAAGATCTCCCAGGTCTTCAAGATCAAGCCGGAGCGCGTCGACGCCGCCGCCGAACTCGGCGAGTACGGCATCGAGTCGATCCAGATCCTGGAACTGCTGCGGCTGCTGGGCAAGGACTTCGACTCCGTACCCGGCACGCTGTTCTTCGAGTACCGCACCATCCGCGACCTGGCCGGGTACTTGGTGCGCGAACACGCGGAGCGGATGACGGCACTGCTCGACACCGGCCGGGACGCCGCCGTGCCCACGCCTACGGCCGCGGCCCCCCGGGCGGCCACCGCGGGGCGGGCCCGGGTGACCGCGCGCGTCGAGGCGCCGAGCAGCACCGGGCAGGTGCGCGACGGCGGCTCGGGGCGCTCCCGCGACGTGGCCGTCATCGGGATCAGCGGCCGCTACCCGCACGCCGCCGACCTGGACCGGTTCTGGGACGTGCTGCGCAAGGGCGAGGACTGCGTCGAGGAGATACCGCCGCACCGGTGGGACAAGGACGCGTACTACGACCCCGAGGCCAAGCCCGGCAAGACCACCAGCAAGTGGGGCGGCTTCATCGACGGGGCCGGGAAATTCGACGCCATGTTCTTCGGCATCCCGCCCAAGCGGGCCGCCGCGATGGACCCGCAGTCCCGGCTCGTCCTCCAGGCGGCCTGGGCCGCCATGGAGGACGCCGGGTACACCCGGCAGGGCCTCAACCCCGACGGGACCGCCAAGGTCGGCGTGTACCTGGGCATGACCTGGAACGAGTACCAGCTCTACAGCGGCCAGGACGTGTCCGACCGCGCGGAGGCCGCCAACCTCGTCTCGTACTTCCTCGACCTCCACGGGCCGAGCCTCACCGTCGACACGGCCTGCGCGTCCTCGCTGTACGCGGTCGCCATGGCGTGCGAGAGCATCAGGAGCGGTGAGACGTCGATGGCCTTCGCGGCGGGCGTGAACCTGTCGCTGCACCCGAACAAGTACGTGGCGCTCAGCCAGCTGAACTTCCTCGCCTCCGACGGACGCTGCCGCTCGTTCGGCGAGGGCGGCACCGGGTACGTCCCCGGGGAGGGCGTGGGCTGCCTCTTGCTCAAGCCCCTGGACCGGGCCGTCGCGGACGGCGACCACGTGCACGCCGTGATCCGGGGCGTGGCGACGCGGCACGGGGGCAAGACCAACGGCACCACCGTGCCCAACCCGGTGGCACAGGCCGACCTGATGGTCGCCACGCTGCGGGACGCGGGGGTCTCCGCGGACGACGTCAGCTACGTCGAGGCGCACGGGACCGGTACGTCGCTGGGCGACCCGGTCGAAATCACCGGTCTGACCCGGGCGTTCCGCGAGGACACCGACAGGACGGGGTTCTGCTCGATCGGCTCGGTCAAGTCGAACATCGGTCACCTGGAGGCCGCGGCGGGCATCGCGGGCATCACCAAGGTGGTCCTGCAGATGCGGCACGGCATGCTCGCGCCCTCGCTGCACGCGAGGCGGCTGAACCCCTACATCGACTTCGCGGACTCGCCGGTGCGCGTGCAGCAGGAGTTGGAACCGTGGCGGCGGCCCACGCGGACCGTCGCGGGACTGACCACGCAGGTGCCCCGCATCGCGGCCGTCTCCTCGTTCGGCGCCCACGGCGCCATCGCCAGCGTGCTGATCGAGGAGTACGCCGATCAGGACGACCGGCCGGTGCCCGATGCGGCACCCGAGCTGGTGGTGCTGTCGGCGAAGAACGCCGAGCGCCTGCGGGAGAAGGCGCGCGAGCTGCTGCGCTGGCTCCCGGAAGGGGGCCTGAGCGCCCGGCTCGGAGACATCGCGTACACGCTGCAGACCGGTAGGGAGGCCATGGAGGAGCGGCTCGCCCTGCTGGTGGCGAGCCGGGCCGAACTGCACGACAAGCTGCGGGCCTTCCTCGACAAAACCGAGGACGTCGACGGCGTGCGCCACGGCCGTACGCGGCGCACCCGCGAAGCGCTCGCGGAGTTCGCGGCCGACGAGCAGCGGCAGCGGACGGTGCGGCACTGGCTGGAGCGCGGTGACCACGCGGAACTGATGGACATCTGGACGGACGGCTTCGACGTGGACTGGGAGCACCTCGCGCGCGCCGCGGCGCCGCGCCGCGTCCCCCTGCCCACCTATCCCTTCGCGGCCGAGCACCACTGGGCCACCGCCCCGTACGCGGCGGCAGCCGTCGCCGGGGAGGGCGGCGCACCGTCGCACCCGCTGGTGCACGCCAACACGTCGACGCTGGAGGTCCAGCGGTTCGACTCGGTGTTCTCCGGTGACGAGTTCTTCCTGCGGGACCACGTCGTCAGGGGCGACCGCGTGCTGCCGGGCGTGGCGTACCTGGAGATGGCACGGGCGGCGGTGACGGCTTCCGTCGAGAGCCACCCCGGCGGGCTGACGCTGCGCAACGTGGTGTGGGCGCGCCCCGTCAAGGCCGGCGAGCGGCTCGTCCGGGTCCGCACGGAGCTGTACGCCGCCGGGGACGGCGAGGTCGCGTTCGAGGTCTCCAGCCTCCCGGACGCGGCCGGGGAAGAGGCGGTGCCCGTGGTACACAGCCAGGGTGTGGCGTCGCTCGGCGAACCGGAGCCCGTCGGCCCGGTCGACCTGGAGGGGCTGCGGGCCGCGTGCGAGGGCCCGCGGCTCGACGCGGGCCACTGCTACCGGGCGTACGAACGCTTCGGCCTGGCGTACGGGCCCGCGCACCGCGGGGTCGAGAGCCTGTGGGCCGGGGACGGCCAGGTGCTCGCCCGGTTGCGGCTGCCCGCCGAAGTGCACGGCTCGCTCGACGCGTTCGTGCTGCACCCGAGCCTGCTGGACTCGGCGCTCCAGGCGGCGATCGGTCTGGACGCGCAGGACGCGGCCCGCATCCCGTTCGCGCTGGACGAGCTGCGGGTCTTCGGACCGTGCCACGAGGTGATGTGGGCCTGGGTGCGCCGCAGCGTCGACGACAGGCCGGCGAGCCGGGTGCGCAAGCTCGACATCGACCTGTGCGACGAGTCGGGCGCCGTGGCCTGCCGGTTCACGGGGTTCTCCGCCAGGCCGTACGAGACCGGAGACACGGCCGCGCGGCCGTCCCGCCCGGAGCTGCCCGGCAGGGCCGCCCCCGACCCGCAGGACGCCGCCCCCGCCGCACCGGCTGCCCCCGCCGCACCGGCCGATGCGGCCGTGAACGGGGACGGGCTCGACGAGCGGACCTCCCGGTACCTCATCGGGCTGCTGGCGTCGGAGCTGGGCCTGGCCGCGGACCGGATCGACGCCGACGACGCGTTCGAGGTGTACGGCATCGACTCCGTCATGACGATGGCCCTGACCACCAGGCTTGAGCAGGTCTTCGGCTCGCTGCCCAAGACGCTGTTCTTCGAGTACCAGAGCATCCGCGCCCTGACGGAGTACTTCCTCCAGGCCCACGAGGCCGAGCTGGGGGAACTGCTCGGTGCGGACGCGCCGACGGCGGCGAGCGGTCCGCCCCACGCGGGCACCGAACCGGACGCCGGTGCCGGGCACGCCGCCGACGAGGGCGCCGCAGGTGCCCCCGCCTCGGCCGCCTGTTCGGCCGCGGCGTCCCGGCGGCGCTTCGCCCAGGTGACCCGGCGCGTGGCGCGGCCCCGTCCCGAGGCCGCCGCGGGCTCCGTCGACGTCGCGGTCATCGGCCTGGCGGGGCGCTACCCGCAGGCGCGGAACGTACGGGAGTTCTGGCGGAACCTGGCCGAGGGCAGGGACTCCGTCACCGAGGTGCCGCGCGACAGGTGGGACCACGGCCAGTTCTTCGACCCGGACGTCAACGCCGCCGACAGGACGTACTCGAAGTGGGGCGGCTTCCTGGACGGGGCCGACCGCTTCGACCCGCTGTTCTTCAACATCTCTCCGCGTGAGGCGGAGTACATGGACCCGCAGGAGCGGCTGTTCCTGGAGTGCGTCCAGGAGACGTTCGAGGACGCCGGGTACACCCGTGCCGCGCTCGGCCGCGACCGCGCCGATGGCGGCCCCGGCGGCAACGTCGGTGTGTTCGTGGGGGTGATGTACGAGGAGTACCAGCTGTACGCGGCGCAGGAGCAGGCAAGGGGCCGCAACCTCACGCTGGCGGGCAGCGCCTCGTCGATCGCCAACCGCGTCTCGTACTTCTTCGACCTGCACGGGCCGAGCATGGCCGTCGACACGATGTGCTCCTCGTCGCTCACGGCGATCCAGCTGGCGTGCCAGAGCCTGCTGACACGCGGCTGCGAGCTGGCCGTCGCGGGCGGGGTCAACCTCTCCGTGCACCCCAACAAGTACCTGATGCTCGCGGGCGGCAAGTACCTGTCGAGCAAGGGGCGGTGCGAGAGCTTCGGCCAGGGCGGCGACGGCTACGTGCCCGGCGAGGGCGTCGGCGCCGTCCTGCTGAAGCCGCTGGCGACGGCCGAGGCGGACGGCGACACGATCCACGGCGTGATCCGGGGCGTGGCCGTCAACCACGGCGGCAAGACGAACGGCTACTCCGTCCCCAACCCCCGTGCGCAGTACGACGTCGTCGGCCGGGCACTGCGGGAAGCGGGCGTCGACGCGCGGTCGGTGGGCTACGTCGAGGCGCACGGCACCGGTACGTCGCTCGGCGACCCGATCGAGGTCGCGGGCCTGACGCGGGCGTTCCGCGAGTACTCCGACGACCACCAGTTCTGCGCGATCGGCTCGGCGAAGAGCAACATCGGCCACGCCGAGAGCGCCGCCGGTATCGCCGGGCTCACCAAGGTGCTGCTCCAGATGAAGCACGGGCAGCTGGTGCCCTCGCTCCACTCCGAGGTGCTGAACCCGTACATCGACTTCGCGAACAGCCCCTTCTTCGTGCAGCGCGGGCTGACCGAGTGGCAGCGCCCGCTGTCGGCCGACGGCACGGAACTGCCGCGCATCGCAGGGGTCTCCTCCTTCGGCGCCGGCGGCTCCAACGCCCATCTGATCGTGGAGGAGTACCTTCCCGGTCCGGCGCGCGGTCGCCCGCAGGAGGGCTCCGAGGTCGTCGTGCTCTCCGCGCGGACCCCGGACGCCCTGCGGGAGCGCGCCGAGCAGTTGGTCGAGTGGCTGGCCGACGAGGACGGCGCCGTGGCCTCGCTCGCCGACGTCGCGCACACCCTGCGGACGGGCCGGGACGCGTTCGAGGAGCGCCTCGGTCTCGTGGCGGACACCACCGCTGACCTCGCCGCCAAGCTGACGCGCCACCTCGCCGACGAGGACGTTCCCGGTCTGCACCGGGGCACGGTCAAGCGGCGCCAGGACGACGCGCTCCAGCTCTTCGCCGCGGACGACGACATGGCCCGCACGCTGAGCGCGTGGGCGGAGAAGGGCAAGTTCGACAAGCTGCTCCAGCTGTGGGTGACGGGCGTGGCCGTCGACTGGGGCAGGCTCCCCCGGCGGGGCGCGGCGCGGCGCATCCCGATGCCGGCCTACCCCTTCCAGCGCGAGCGCTACTGGCCCGCCACGAGTACGGAGACCGAGCCTTCGGCGCGGGCGGCGGCCCGGCTCCACCCGCTGGTGCACACGAACACCTCCAGTCTGACCGGCCAGCGGTTCGCTTCGGTGTTCACCGGGGACGAGTTCTTCCTGGCCGACCACCGGGTGCACGGTGAGCGTGTGCTCTCCGCCGCCGCCTGCCTCGAACTGGCGCGGGCCGCCGTCGAGGCGTCGCTGGACGAGCCGCACGGAGCGCCGGCCATCGCCGACGTCGTGTGGGCGCGGCCGGTGACCGTCGGCGAGGGGCACCGGGGCATCGAGGTACGCCTGCTGCCCAGGGGAGCGGACGAGATCGGCTACGAGATCGTCGGCCTGCGCTCCGGTGCCGATCCGGTGGTCCACGGCGAGGGCGTGGTGCGTCTGCCGCAGGAGCCCACCACGGGCTCCGAGTTGGACATCGAGCGCCTGCGCGCGCAGTGCGCGAGCGCCACGGTCGACGCCGACCAGGTGTACGACCGGTTCCTGGCGCAGGGCATCGCGTACGGCCCCGGGCACCGGGGCGTCGAGCGCCTGTGGATCGGCGAAGGCCAGGCCGTGGCCCGGCTGAGGCTGCCGGACGCCGTCGGCGCGACCCTGGGGAGCTACGGGCTGCACCCCGCCCTGCTGGACTCCGCGTTCCAGGCGTGCGTCGGACTGGTGCCGGGCGACGGGGCCCGGCGCGAGCCGCTGCTGCCGTTCGCCGTGGACGAGGTGCGGGTGCTCGGCGCGTGCACCGCGTCGATGTGGGCCTGGGTGCGTGGCGCCGCCGCGCAGGCGTCCGCCGGTGCCTCGGTGCGCCGCCTCGACATCGACATCTGCGACGACGCGGGCAAGGTGTGCATCCGGCTCAGGGGCGTCTCGCTGCGGGCGCTGCCCGCCGAGCAGCCCACGGGCGAGCTGCTCGCCTCACCGCGCTGGGTCGCCCACGACCGGACGCGGGACGCGGACGAGGCGGAGAGCACGCCCGTCGCGCTGGCCCTGCTCATCGGTCTGCCCGAGGTCGCGCAGGTGCTGCGGGCGCGCGGGACCGGGCGGGCCGTGCTCCTGGACTCCCCGGCGACGAGCGTCGACGAGCGGTACTCCGACTACGCGCGGCAGGTCTTCTCGCGGGTCAAGGAGTTGCTCGGCGAGCGGACGCACCACGCCGCGCGCGTCCAGCTCGTCGTCCCGGCCGATGCGGACGCGTGGCTGTGGACGGGCCTGGCGGGCATCCTCAAGACGGCTCGGATGGAGAACCCGCGTGTCTCGGGCCAGTTGGTCATGGTCGACCCGCAGGACGGGCCGGAGCGTGCCGCTTCCCAGGTGGACGCCGACCGGGCCGTGCCCCAGGACACGGCGGTCCGGTACCGGGCCGGTGTGCGCGAGGTGCTGCGGTGGCGCGAGTTCGAGGGCGCGCCCGAGCCGCGGCTGCCGTGGAAGGACGGCGGCGTCTACCTGATCACCGGCGGTGCCGGCGGGCTGGGCGCGCTGTTCGCGCGGGACATCGCCACGAAGGCGGACCGGCCCCGGCTGGTGCTGACCGGGCGCACCGCGCCGGACGAGCGCAAGGACGAACTCCTGGAGCGGCTGCGGCTGCTGGGCGCGGAGGCAGAGTACCGGCAGGCTGACGTCGGCGTCGCCGAGGACGTCGCCGGGCTCGTGGACTGGACGCGCCGGAGGTACGGCGGGGTGGACGGCATCCTGCACTCCGCCGGGGTGCTCAGGGACGGTTTCATCCTGAGGAAGACGGCCGAGGACTTCTCCGCCGTCCTCGCCCCGAAGGTCTCGGGGCTGGTGCACCTGGACGCCGCGACCCAGGACGCCGACCTGGACTTCCTCGTCCTCTTCTCGTCCTTCACCGGTGCGTTCGGCAACGTGGGACAGGCCGACTACGCGGCGGCCAACGCGTTCATGGACGCGTTCGCGGCGTACCGGAACGGGCTCGTGGCACAGGGCGGGCGCCGGGGCCGCACGGTGTCGGTCAACTGGCCGCTGTGGGCCGACGGCGGGATGCACGTCGACGCGGGCGTCGAGCAGTGGCTGCGGGCGCAGTTCGGCCTGGTCCCGTTGCGCGAGGAGACCGGGGTGCGGGCCCTGTACCGGGCGCTGGCCGCACCGGAGGACCAGGTCCTCGTACTCGAAGGCGACCGGCCCCGGATGAGGCAGGCCCTGCTGGCCGCGGCCGAGCCCGAGGCCACGACCGCGCCACGGCGCACGGAGGACCGTCGCCCAGTGCAGTCGTCGCCGTCGACGCCGGAAGCGGCCGAGAAGGCAGAACAGGCGGTCAGCGCGCGGACGCCTGGGACGTCCCAGGCCCTGGCCGGCCGGGCCGAGGCGTACTTCAAGAAGCAGCTGTCGACGGTGATCAACCTGCCCCCGGCCAAGATCGACTCTGAGGCGACGCTCGACGACTACGGCGTCGACTCCGTCATGACGATGGACATGACGCGGGCCCTTGAGGAGGTCTTCGGGTCGCTGTCGAAGACCCTCTTCTTCGAGTACCGCACCATCGAGGCGCTCGCCGCGCACTTCCTCGAAGCCCACCCGGGGCGCATGCGCGACCTGTTGTCCGCGGGCGAGGGTGGTGCCGGTGCCGGTGCCGGGGGAGCGGTGCACGCCGCCACGGCGAGCGCCGCCGAGCGGCAGCGCGCGTGGCGCGTCTCCGCCGCGCTTCCCGCACGGGCCGCCGCCCCGGAGACCGTTCCCACGGGGCGGACGGACATCGCGATCGTCGGTCTGGCGGGCCGCTACCCGCAGGCGCGCGACGTGGCGGAGTTCTGGGAGAACCTGGCGGCGGGCCGGGACAGCGTCACCGAGGTCCCGGAGTCCCGCTGGGACCAAGGCCAGTTCTTCGACCCGCGCAAGGACTCCGTCGGCAAGTCGTACAGCAGGTGGGGCGGGTTCCTCGACGGTGCGTACGAGTTCGACCCGCTGTTCTTCAACATCTCGCCGCGCGAGGCGGAGAACATGGACCCGCAGGAGCGGCTGTTCCTCCAGTGCGTCCACGACACCCTGGAGGACGCCGGGTACACGCGGGGCGGCCCGAAGAGCCGGACCGGCAACGTGCTGGACGGGCGGGTCGGCGTGTTCGTCGGCGTGATGTACGAGGAGTACCAGCTCTACGGCGCCCAGAACCAGCTGCTGGGCGGCGCGGCGGCGGTGGCGGGCAGCTCGGCCTCCATCGCCAACCGGGTGTCGCACGTCTGCGGGTTCCACGGCCCGAGCATGAGTATCGACACGATGTGCTCGTCGTCGCTGACGGCCGTTCACCTCGCCTGCCAGAGCATCAGGTCGGGCGAGTCCGACGTGGCGGTCGCGGGCGGTGTCAACCTCTCGCTGCACCCGAACAAGTACCTGCTGCTGAGCCAGGGCAAGTTCGCCTCCACCGACGGCCGGTGCCGGAGCTTCGGCGCGGGCGGCGACGGATACGTGCCCGGCGAGGGCGTGGGCGCGGTCCTGCTGAAGCCGCTGGCGAAGGCGGTCGCCGACGGGGACCGGATCCACGGCGTCATCAAGGGGACCGCCGTCAACCACGGTGGTGGCGCCGGGGGTTACACGGTGCCGAGCCCCAGGGCGCAGTCGGAGGTGATCGGCCGCGCCCTGGAGAGCGCCGGGGTCGACGCGCGTGCGGTGAGCTACATCGAGGCGCACGGCACCGGGACCGCGCTGGGCGACCCGATCGAGATCACCGGTCTGTCGAACGCCTTCCGCGACCACACGGACGACAAGCAGTTCTGCGCGATCGGCTCGGTGAAGAGCAACATCGGCCACGCCGAGAGCGCCTCGGGCATCGCCGGGATCACCAAGGTGCTGCTGCAACTGCGGCACGGCAAGCTCGTGCCGTCCCTGCACGCGCGGACGCTGAACCCGCACATCGACTTCGCGGACACCCCGTTCGTCGTCCAGCGCGAACTGGCCGACTGGGAGCGGCCCGTGCTGCCCGGTGGCGGTACGGGTGAGCAGGGGCTGCGCGTCGCCGGGATCTCGTCCTTCGGCGCGGGCGGATCGAACGCCCACGTCGTCATCGCGGAGTACGTGCCGGACGGCCACGAGGACGGGTACCCGCTCGACACCGCGCTCGGCGCGGTGGTGCCGCTGTCGGCGCGCACCGAGGACGGGCTGCGGGCGCGGGCCGAGAACCTGCTGGAGTGGCTGGAGCAGCCGCGGAACGCGGTCGTCGAGCTGGCCGACGTGGCCTACACGCTGCAGGTCGGGCGGGAGGCGATGGAAGAGCGCCTGGGCGTACTCGCCGCGTCCGTGCCGGACCTGGTGGCGGCGTTGCGCGCCTTCCTGGCCCCCGACGGCCAGGGCGACGCGGCCGACGGCGCGGCCGGTGCCGTGGTGCGCGGCTCGACCAGGAACGAAAGCGGAGTGCGGACGTTGCTGGCCGCCGACGCCGATCTTGGCACGATGGTCGCGACCTGGGCGGGCAAGGGGAAGTACGACAAGCTCCTGGAGCTGTGGGCCAACGGCGTGCCCGTCGACTGGAGCGTCCTGTACGACGGCCGCACGCCGCGCCGCATCGGCCTGCCCGCCTACCCCTTCGCCCGCGAGCGCTACTTCCCGTTCGACGGCCAGCCGCTCACCACGGCGGAGCATGCCGGCGCGCTCCGGGCCGGTGCGCCCGTGCGGAGCGTGCGGCCCCTGGTCTTCACCGAGGACTGGGAGCCCGCGCCCCTGGAGGAAGTGACGGAGGGCCGGGCACGGCGGCTCGGCAGCATCGTCGTCCTGTGCGGCGGTGCCGAGCCCCAGGCCGAGGTCGCGCGGGCGGTCCGCGCGCTCGACCCCGACGCCCGCGTCGCCTTCGTCGCGCCGGGCGCCGCCTACCGCGAGATCTCCCCGGCTTCGTACGATGTCCGCACGGCGGAAGCGGGCGACTACGCGGACGCGTTCGCGGCCATCGCCGCGAGCCACGGCGGTATCGACGCCGTCTGGGACCTGTGGAAGCTGGCACCGGACTCGCGCCCGGACGACGTCAGTGAGGTCCTCCTCGCCCTCCGGGCCCTGGCCGGGGCCGGGGCAAACGCGCGGCGGTTCGTGCTCGCGGGCCAGTACCGCGACGGCGTCGGGCGCGCCCACCTCGAGGCGGCCATCGGCTTCGAGCGCTCGCTGGGACTCGTACTGCCGCAGACCGCGTTCACGGTCGTGCTCCAGGACGCCGCCGACCCGCGGCGGCCCGGCGGACTCGCGGACTGGGTCGGGCGGCTGGCCGCCGAAACGGGCCAGGAGACCGCGTCCAGCGCCCTGTACCGGGACGGCGTGCGCTACGTCAGTCGCGTCCGGCCGACGGAGCCGGCCGAGGCCCCCAGCGCCTTCAAGCGCGGCGGGACCTATCTCGTCACCGGTGGCCTCGGCGGCCTCGGCCTGCTCGTGGCCGGGCACCTCACCCGCACCTACGGGGCCAGCGTGGTGCTGACCGGCCGCTCCGCGCCCGACGCGGCACGCCAGGAGAAGCTGCGCGAACTCGGCGCGGACAAGGCCCTGTACGTGCAGGCGGACGTCTGCGACGCGGGCGACATGAAGCGCGTCCTGGCGCAGGCCCGTGAGCGGTTCGGAGCCGTGCACGGCATCATCCACGCTGCGGGCGTGGAGGGCGAGGGGAGCGTGCTGGACAAGAGCGTGGCCGCCTTCGAGCGCACCACGGCCGCCAAGGTCGCGGGCACGCTCGCGCTCGACGAGGCGCTGGCCGGTGAAGTCGTGGACTTCGTCTGCTACTTCTCCTCGACGTCCGCGGTGATCGGAGACTTCGGCACCTGCGACTACGCGTTCGGCAACCGCTTCCAGACGGCCTACGCCGTCCAGCGCGGCGAACGGGGCGCCGCCGGGGAGGTCTCCGGCAAGACCGCGGTGATCAACTGGCCGCTGTGGCGCGACGGAGGCATGCGCCTCGACGACGACGCGACCGACCTGTACCTGCGCTCCAGCGGCCAGGACTTCCTGGAGACGGAGGACGGACTGCGGCTCTTCGAGGCCCTGCTGGCCCAGGACGCCGTACAGCACGTGGTCGTGGTCGGGGAGCCGGGCCGGGTGCACCGCTTCCTCGGTCTGCCGCCGCAGCCGGCGGTCGCCGCGGCGGAGCACGCCGCCGCGTCCGTCACCGCGTCCGTCACCGCGCCCGCAGCGGCGCGCCCCGGGCCGTCGGCCAAGGACGTCTCCGAGGGACTGGACCAGGACCTGCGGGACATCATCCGCGGCGTCGTCAAGGTCTCGCCCGACAGGATCCACGAGGACGCCAACCTCTCCGAGTACGGCTTCGACTCGGTGAGCCTCGTCGAACTGGCCACCGGCATCGGCAAGCACATCGGCGTCGACATCACACCGTCGGTCTTCTTCAGCCACCCCACGCTCGGGAAGCTGCGGGGCCACCTCGTCGGCAAGCACAAGGACGCCCTCGACGCGCTGTACGGGGCGGCGTCAGCGCCGACGGCGGACGAACCCGCCGACGTACCCGAGGTGCCCGACGTGCCTGTCGTGCCCGTCGCGGAGGACCGGGCGGGGGCGGCACCTGCCGCGCAGGCGGCCCCCGTGCCGGTGGCGCGGTCCGCGGGCGGTGACGAAGCCGTGGCCGTCATCGGCATGAGCGGGCGCTTCCCCGGCGCGGGCGACGTCGACGAACTGTGGTCCGTCCTGGTGGAGGGGCGCGACGTCATCCGCCCGGTGAGCGCCGAACGGCTCGCGCTGTGGGGCGAGGCGCCCGACAGCCCGCTCGCCGCCTTCCGGTGCGGACAGCTCTCGGGTCCCGAGGAGTTCGACCCGCTGTTCTTCGGGATCTCCCCCAAGGAGGCCCGCACCCTCGACCCGCGTCAGCGGCTGCTCCTTCAGGAGTCGTGGCGGGCGCTGGAGGACGCGGCGTGGCAGCCGGGACCGCCGGGCAAGGTCGGCATGTTCGTGGGAGTCGAGCACGGCGACTACGAGAGCCTGGCCGAGAGCACGGGCGGCATCACCGCCAACCACGACGGTGTACTGGCCGCGCGGCTCGCCCACTTCCTCGATTTCACGGGCCCGGTCATGGCGATCAACACCGCCTGCTCGTCCGGGCTCGTCGCCGCCCACCAGGCGTGCCTGAGCATCCGCGAAGGCGAGTGCGACACGGCACTCGCCGCGGGCGTCAGCCTGATCACCACGCCCCGGCAGCTCACCGACATGCGGCAGGCGGGAATGCTGTCCGAGGACGGCGTCTGCCACGCCTTCGACGAGCGCGCCAACGGCATGGTGGCAGGCGAGGCCGTCGCCGTCGTCGTGCTGAAGCGGCTGTCGGCGGCCGTCGCTGACGGGGACCGGATCCACGGCGTCATCCGCGCCAGCGGGATCAACTACGACGGCAGGTCCAACGGCATCACCGCGCCCAACGGTGCCGCGCAGGTCGAACTCCTGCGGTCGACCTACGAGAAGTACGGCATCGACCCGGCGGAGATCGACCATCTGGTCGCCCACGGCACGGGAACGCGGCTCGGTGACCCGGTGGAGGTCAATGCGCTCAACGACGCCTTCACCGGCCTCACCGACAGGCGCCGGTACTGCGCGCTGACCTCGACCAAGCCCAACGTCGGTCACACGCTCGCGGCGTCCGGGCTGGTCAGCCTGATCGGGATCCTCCAGGCCATGCGCCACGAGACCATCCCGGCCAGCCTGCACTGCGAGCAGGAGAGCACGTACATCGACTGGCGGGACAGCCCGTTCTTCGTGAACCGGGCGAACAGACAGTGGCCGCGCACGGCGGGACGCGAGCGCGTCGCGGCCCTGAGCGCCTTCGGAATGAGCGGAACCAACGCACACATGGTGGTGGAGAGCTTCGTGACGTCCGAGACCGAGCCCGACTCGACGGAGCCCGCCCACCTCGTCGCCGTGTCGGCGAAGGACGCGGAGGCGCTGCGGCAGCGGGTCGCCGACCTGGTGGACTTCCTGGACGGCGGCGCCGGCGGGCACGGCCTGCGCGAGATCAGCGCGACGCTGCTCGACGGCCGGACCCACTTCCGGCACCGGTGCGCCGTGGTGGCCCGCGACACGGACGAGGCCGCGCGCCTGCTCCGCGACTGGCTGGGCGGCGCGGCCACGCCGGGCGCCGTCGACGGCAGCGTGCCCAAGGATTTCGTCCCGCGGACCGACGTGCTGGAGTCCGGCAACGGCCTGGTGCGCGAGGCGTACCGGCTGCGCCACGACCGGCAGGCGTTCACGGAGGCGCTGCGCGCCGCCGCCGGGCTCTACTGCCACGGGTACGACCTGGACTGGCGGGAGCTGTACGGCGGCAGGCGCCCGGCCCCCGTGTCGCTGCCCGGGTACCCGTTCGCCAAGCGGGGGTGCTGGCCCGCCGACGTCACGCGGCTGCCGGACGCGCCGCCGGCCGGAGCGGCCGAGGGAGTGGGCGTCGGCGCTGAGGGCGGGAGCGTCGACGACGCCCGGCTGCGGCAGGTGATCGCTGACTCCGGGAGCGGCCGGGGATTCGACGACGACCTCCTGTGCGGACTGCTGGTCGCGCAGTTGCGGGAGCTGGGCATGGCGGCGGAGGGCAGCGGCTCCGTCGCCGCCCTCCGAGGCCGCCTCGGGCCGGGCGGCGTCCACAGCCGCTGGCTCGACGAGAGCCTGCGGTTCCTGGCCGAGCACGGCTATCTGGAGCTGGACGCGGAGCGGTACGCGCCGACTCCGAGGGCGGTGGCGGACGGCGCCACCGCGTGGCGGCGCTGGGCGGCCGTCTGCCGGGACAACGGAGGCACGAACCCCTACGTCAACCTCATGGACCAGGCGATCCGCGGGTGCGCCGACGTCATCTCCGGACGCAGCAGGGGAACCGACGTGATCTTCCCCGACGCCTCCACGTCGCTGGTCGAAGGCGTCTACCGGCGCTGCGGCAGCGCCGAGGCCCTCAACGAGGTCGTCGCGGAGCAGGTGGCGGACCGCGTCGCGGCCCTGCTTGCCGCCGACCCCGGACGCCGGGTCCGCGTGCTGGAGATCGGCGCGGGTACGGGCGGCACCACCGAGAAGGTGCTGGGCGCGCTGGGCCGTCACCGGGACGCCGTCGCCGAGTACTGCTACACCGACGTCTCCGCCCACTTCCTGCGCACGGGCAAGCGGGAGTTCGGCGCCGCGCACCCGTACCTGCGCTACGAGCACTTCGACGTGGAGCGGAGCCCGGCGGAACAGGGCCTGGCCGAGGGGACGTACGACATCGTCCTCGCGACCAACGTCCTGCACGCCACCGGCGACGTCCGGGCGGCGGTGCGCCACGCGCGTGCCCTGCTGGGAGGCGACGGCACGCTCGTCCTGAACGAGCTGGCCGCCCGCACCCTGTTCTCGCACCTGACCTTCGGCCTGCTCGACGGATGGTGGCTCTACCGGGACCCGGAGCTGCGGATCGCCGGATGCCCCGCGCTGGAGCCCGACCGCTGGCGGTCGGTGCTGCGCGACGAGGGCTTCGCCGCGGTCTCCTTCCCCGCCGCCGCCGTCCACGGCGCCGGGCACCAGGTCGTCGTCGCCCGCACCGGCGCGGCGGCGACCGCGCCGGACGCGGGCCGCCAGGACCTCGGCACGCGGATCAGCGGCGCGGACGACCGCGGGACGTACGACCGCGCCGCGTACGAGCCGGACGCGCGCGAACTCGACGCGCACGTGCGGCGCGAGATCGTGGCACAGCTCCAGAGGGCCCTGGAGCTGGAGGAGCACGAGATCCACGTCGAGGGCTCGTTCGCGGACTACGGCGTGGACTCCATCGTCGGCGTGCAACTCGTCCGGGACCTCAACGAGACCCTCGGCGGGGTACTGGAACCCACCGACCTGTTCGACCACAGTTCGGTCCAGCGCCTGGCCGCCTACGTCACCGAGAACTTCGCGGAGCGGATCGGCGCCCGCCTGGTGCGGCCCGCTCAGGACCAGAAGGCCGCGCCCCCCACGGCGGGCGAGGCGGACACGGCATACACAGCGCACACCGCACCCCCGGCACCCCCCGCGCCCGAGGTGCTCGCGGCGGGGCCGGCCGGTGCGGACGTGGTGCCGGCCGGGCGCGCCGAACCGCACCCGGAGCCGATCGCCATCGTCGGCATGAGCGGCCGGTTCGGCCGCGCGGAGAGCGTCGACCGGCTCTGGGAGCACCTCGCCCACGGGGACAGCCTCGTCGGCGAGATCACCCGCTGGGACGTCTCACGGTTCGCCGAGCCCGGCGCCGACGTTCCCCGTCACGCGTCGCTGATGAACGACATCGACCTGTTCGACCCGGCGTTCTTCCAGATCTCCGGCGTCGAGGCGACCTACATGGACCCCCAGCAGCGCATCGCCCTGGAGGAGTCCTGGCGGGCGCTGGAGGACGCGGGCTACGCCGGAGCGGGCGCCCAGAGCACCAACTGCGGTGTCTACATCGGTACGCAGCCCGTGGACTACCTGCCGTCACCCGGCGCCGACACCCCGGCCCAGGCCATGTGGGGCAACGCCGAGTCGATCATGCCCGCCCGCATCTCGTACCACCTCGACCTGCGGGGCCCCGCCATCGCCGTCGACACGGCGTGCTCGGGCTCGCTGGTCGCCGTGCACCTGGCGTCCCAGGCGCTGCGCGCGGGCGAGGTCGAGATGGCCCTGGCGGGCGGGGTCTCCGTCCAGTGCGCGCCCCACTACTACCTCCAGGCCCACCGGGCCGGGATGCTCTCCGCGACCGGGCGGTGCCACACCTTCGACGAGCGGGCAGACGGCTTCGTACCCGGCGACGGTGTCGGCTTCGTCGTGCTCAAGCGCCTGAGCGACGCGCTCGCCGACGGCGACCACGTCCACGGCCTGATCCGAGGCTCCGGCCTCAACCAGGACGGCACGTCCAACGGCATCACCGCGCCGAGTGCGAAGTCCCAGGAACAGCTGGAGCGGTCCGTCTACGACAAGTACGGCGTCGACCCGGCCGACATCGGGCTCGTCGAGGCCCACGGCACCGGCACCCGGCTCGGCGACCCCATCGAGTTCCAGGCGCTGACCCGCGCGTTCCGCGCCTACACGGACAAGCGGGAGTACTGCGCCATCGGCTCGGTGAAGACCAACATCGGCCACACGTCGCCGACGGCGGGCGTGTCCGGGCTCATCAAGATCCTGCTCGCGCTGCGGCACCGCGAGATCCCGCGCTCCCTCAACTTCGAGCAGGGCAACGCGCACATCGACTTCGCGGCGAGTCCGTTCTACGTCAACACGGCTCACCGGCACTGGCCCGCCGAGGCGGGGCGGCCCCGGCTCGCGGCGCTGAACTCCTTCGGGTTCAGCGGGACCAACGCCCACATGGTGGTCGAGGAGGCGCCCGTACGGACGCGCGACGGCGTCCGCCCGCCCGTTCACCTCATCGTGCTCTCCGCTTTCTCCCGCCAGCAACTGCGTATCCAGGCAGAGCGGCTGACCGACCACCTGCGTGCCCATCCCGGCACCGACCTGGGTGACGTCAGCCTGACGCTGCTGCTCGGCCGCAGGCACTGCGCGGTCCGGCTGGCCTGCGTCGCGCGGACCACCGGAGAACTGGTGGAGCTGCTCAGGGAATGGCTGTCGACCGGTCGCGAGGAGCACGTGCGCGTCGCCGACCTGTCCGAGACCCGCCGGGGCGGCGACACCGAGCAGGAGCGGCACGGTGACTCCCGCATCCGACAGTGCGCCGCCGGCGCGTCGGAGAGCGAGCGCGCCGAGCACCTCGCGGTCGTCCGCGACCTGTACCTCCAGGGCTACGAACTGGAGTACGCGGAGCTGTTCGCCGCCGGTGCGCACCGGCGCACCCCGCTGCCGACGTACCCCTTCCAGCGCCAGCGGTACTGGCTGCCCGAGGCGGTCGAGGCTCCCGGCAGGCCTCCGGTCGCGCGCGTGCGGCCCGCGCTCGCGGGTCCGGTGGCCGAGGAGCCCGTAACCGCGCGGCCGGCACCGGCCGAGCCCGTACCCGCAGAGTCCGTGTCCGCGCGGCGCCCGGCGCTCCCCGCGGACGGCAACCACCTGACGCTGACCCCCGTGTGGGTCCGCGACCAGGCACCCGCGCGGGGGCCCGCCCCGCAGGCCGGTGTGGTCGTGTTCGGCGCCGACGCCACCGAACGCGCCCGGCTCACCGCCGAGTTCGGCGCGCCCGTCTTCCTGGACACCGAGCCCGCGCTCGGTGCGGAGGAGCTGACCGCGCGGCTGCGCGGCGTCGGGGACATCCGGCACCTCGTCTGGATCTCGCAGACGGGCGACGACTCGGACGCCACCGCGCTGCTGCGGCGGACCGACGCCGGGGTGATCGCGTTCTTCCGCCTCGTCAAGGTGCTGCTCGCGCTGGGGCACGCGGGTTCGGACCTGACCTGGACCGTCGTCACCCGGCAGACGCAGCCCGTACTGCGCGGCGAGCGGGTCCACCCCGCCGACGCGGGCCTGCTAGGCCTGGCGAGTGTGATGGGCAAGGAACTCCCCAACTGGCAGGTGAACCCGCTCGACCTCGGCGCGGGCGACGACATCCCCGTGGCCGCCCTGCTCGGCGCCGCTTCGCAGCCGGTCCGCGCGCTGCGCGGCGGACAGTGGTTCCGCCGGCGGCTGGTGCCCGCCGCGCTCGCCGCGCCGTCCGGCAGCCCGTACACCAGGGGTGGCGTGTACGTCGTCCTGGGCGGGGCCGGTGGGCTCGGCGAGATCTGGAGCGAGGACGTGATCAGGCGTTTCGGCGCCCAAGTCGTCTGGATCGGCAGGCGGGAGCCGGACGGCGCCGTCCAACGCAAGATCGACAGGCTGGCCGCGCTCGGCCCCACGCCCTGGTACGTCCGCGCCGACGCCGCCGACCGCGATTCGCTCGCCGCCGCCCACGCGCGGATCAAGCAGCGCTTCGGCACCGTCAACGGTGTGGTCCATTCCGTGTTCGGCCTGGTGGACAAGAGCCTGCCCAACACCGACGAGCAGCGGCTGCGGCTCGGCTTGAGCGCCAAGCTCGACGCGAGCGCGTGGACGGCCGACGTCTTCGACGCCGACGGCCTGGACTTCATGCTGTTCTTCTCGTCGGTCTCGTCGCTCAACCCGGCCATGGGGTACTGCAGTTACGTCGCGGGCAGCGCCGTCGAGGACGCACTCTCCCACCGTCTGTCCGCCGAGCGGCCCTACCCCGTGCGGGTGATCAACTGGGGCTACTGGGGCGCGGTGGGCAGCGGCCTCGACGTGCCGCAGCACGTCAGGGAGCGGATGTACGAGCAGGAGGGGCTGGCCGACATCGACCCGGCCCTCGCCATGGACACCGTCGAGCGGCTCCTGGCCTCGCAGCTGGTGCAGGTGGCCCACCTCAACACGCGCAAGCCGGAGAAGCTCGAGTCGTTCGACGGCCGGGAGTCGGTCCGCGTGCTGGGACCCGTCGTGCGCGGGCCCGCGCTCTCCCCGGCCCTGCCGTCACGCGTCGAACAGGTGCGGGCCGTCCGGACCGGCACCAAAGCCAAGGCGATGGAGCTGGACGAGATCCTGGCCAGGCTGATCTGGTGCGACCTGCGGGAGCGCGGCTGGTTCGGCAGGCCGACCTTCGACGCGGCGTCCTTCATGCGGGACAACGGGGTCCAGGCCGGGTTCGACCGGTGGGTCGGGGAGTGCTTCGCCGTCCTGACGCGCTTCGGCCACATCAAGGAGGCCGGCGACGGGTCCTTCACCGCCGTCGGCGACCGGTTCGACGCGCGGGCGGCCGAGCGGGAGTGGGAGCGCGGCAAGCGCGTGTGGCTCGCCGACCCCGAGCTGCGGGCCACGGCCGAGCTGGCCGACCGGACCTTCCGGGTGCTCACCGAGATCCTGACGGGGAAGGCGTCGGCCGTCGAGGTCGTCTTCCCCGGCTCCTCGCTCGAGTTCGTCGAGGGCATCTACAAGCACAACATGATCGCGGACCACTTCAACGACGTCGTCGGCGACTGCGTCGTGGAGCTGGTCGAGCGCAGGATCGCCGAGGACCCCGACGCCCAGGTCCGCATCTTCGAAGTGGGCGCGGGCACGGGCGGCACGACCGCGACGCTGATGCGGTGCCTCAAGCCGTACGCGCGTAACATCGGCGAGTACTGCTACACCGACATGTCGAACGCCTTCCTCATCCACGGCACGCGCGAGTTCGGTGCGGAGAACCCCTTCCTGCGCTGCCAGTTGTTCGACGCGAGCAAGCCGGTGACGGAGCAGGGCTTCACCGAGGGCGCCTACGATCTCATCGTCGCGACCAACGTGCTGCACGCCACCCGGGACATCCGCGAGTCGCTGCGCAACGCCAAGGCGTTGATGAAGCCCGGGGCCGCGCTGGTCATCAACGAGATCGACGGGTACACGCCGTTCAGCCTGATCACGTTCGCGCTCCTGGACGGCTGGTGGCTGTACGACGACCCGGAGCTGCGCACCGAGGGCGGTCCCGCGCTGTCGCCCAAGATGTGGCAGTCCGTGCTGGAGTGGGAGGGGTACGGAGCGGTCGAGTTCCCCGCCGCCGACGCGCACCTGCTCGGCCAGCAGGTCGTCGTGGCCTACAGCGACGGGGTGATCCGGCAGACCCGTGGCGGCGAGCAGCCGGTCGCCGCCGAAGCCGCCGCCCCCGTGGCGGCCGCCGCGCCGCCGTCCGGCGGTGCGGAACCGAAGCCCCGTACGGAGACCTGGGGCGACCCGGGAGCCCTCAAGGAGGCCGTGGCCGGCTACCTCAAGGACCTGGTGGCGCGCACGCTGATGATCCCGGCGGACTCCGTCAAAACCGGCGAGCCGCTGTCCACGTACGGTATCGACTCCATCCTGATCCTCCAGCTGCTCAACGGGCTCCAGAAGGACCTCGGGGAGGTCGGCAGCACGCTCTTCTTCGAGTACCGCACCGTCGGCGCGCTGGCGGACCACTTCGTCGCCGAGCGGCCGCAGGACGTCGCCCGAGTGGTCGGCCTCGCGCCGCAGCAGCCGCAGCAGGGGGCCGCCCCTGTCCCGGCGCCCGCCCCGGCCCGTCCCGCCGAGCCCCGTACCACCGGGTCCCGCGCCGTCCCGGCACCGGCCCGCGTGACCGAGCCCCGGCAGCCGGAGCGCGCCGTGCGGCCGCGCGGCGGCGGGGACATCGCGATCATCGGCATGAGCGCACGGTTCCCGCAGGCCGACACCCTGGACGAGTTCTGGGCCGGGCTGCGCTCCGGCAGGGACTCGATCACCGAGGTCCCCGCGGACAGGTGGGGGCTCGACGGCTTCTACGAGGCCGACAAGGACCGGGCCGCCGACGAGGGCAGGAGCTACAGCAAGTGGGGGGGCTTCCTCGACGGCTTCGCCGAGTTCGACCCGCTGTTCTTCGCGATGACGCCCAACGAGGCGATGGAGGCCGACCCCCAGGAGCGGCTGTTCCTGCAGGAGACGTGGAAGGCGTTCGAGGACGCGGGCTACACGCGGGCGCGCCTGGAGCGGGAGCACGGCGGGCGCGTCGGGGTCTTCGTCGGCATCACGCGCGCCGGGCACAACCTGTACGGCCCCGAGCGGTGGCGGCGCGGCGACATGACGTCCCCCTACACCTCCTTCGGTTCGGTCGCGAACCGCGTGTCGTTCAAGCTGAACCTGAACGGCCCCAGCATGCCCATCGACACGATGTGCTCCTCGTCGCTCACGGCGCTGCACGAGGCGTGCGAGCACCTGCTCGGGGACGAGTGCGAACTGGCCGTGACGGGCGGGGTCAACCTTTACCTGCACCCGTCGGGCTACGTCGGCCTCTCCCGGCTGCAGATGCTCTCGGACGACGGCAAGTGCCGCAGCTTCGGGCGCGGCGCCAACGGGTTCGTGCCGGGCGAGGGCGTCGGTGCGCTCGTCCTCAAGCGGCTCGACGACGCGGAGCGGGACAACGACCGCATCCACGCCGTCATCCGCGCCACGAGCGTCAACCACGGGGGCACGACGAACGGTTACACCGTGCCCAACCCGGTTGCCCAGGGGAACCTGATCCGCCGGGCGCTGGACAAGGCGGGCATCGACGCTTCCACGGTCAGCTACGTGGAGGCCCACGGCACCGGCACCGCGCTGGGAGACCCCATCGAGATCAACGGACTGAAGCGCGCGTTCTCCGACGACACCCGGCACACCCAGTTCTGCGCGATCGGCTCGGTGAAGAGCAACATCGGGCACGCGGAGGCCGCGGCGGGCTTGGCGGGCGTGTGCAAGGTCGTGCTCCAGATGCGCCACGGCGAGCTGGCGCCCACGCTGCACGCGGACGAGGTGAACCCGCACATCGACTTCGCGTCGTCGCCGTTCGTCGTGCAGCGCGAGCGGGCCGAGTGGCGGCGCCCCCTCGTCGAGGTCGACGGGGTCGTCCGCGAGGTGCCGCGCAGGGCGGGCGTCTCGTCCTTCGGCGCGGGCGGCGCCAACGCCCACGTACTGATCGAGGAGTACCGCCCGGCCGGGCCCGCTACCCGGCGCGTCCCGGACGCAGGACCGGCCGTGATCGTGCTCTCCGCGATGGACGCGGAGCGGCTGCGCGAGCAGGCGGACGCGCTCCTGCACTGGCTGTCAGGCCCGGGGCGGGACGAGGTGCCGCTCGCCGACGTCGCGTACACGCTCCAGGTCGGCCGTGAGGCCATGCCCGAGCGGCTCGGGACGGTCGTCGGCTCGCTCGGCGAACTGGCGGACAGGCTGCGCGGTTTCCTCGACCGGCCCGAGCATATCGAGGGTCTGCACCGCAGCCGCGTCAACCGCGGCGCGGCGTTCACCGCCGACGAGGGCCTGGACGAGGTCGTCGCGGCCTGGCTTGCCAAGGGCCAGTACGCCAAGGTGCTCGACCTGTGGGTGAACGGCTACGACGTCGACTGGCGGGTGCTGCACGCAGGCACGGACGTGCGGCCTGTTTCCCTGCCGACCTACCCCTTCGCCAGGGAGCGGTACTGGGTCGCCGACGAAGCGGCGGACGAAGCGGCCGACGGGCCCGGCGATGCTGCGGAACCGGACGGCGAAGGCCCGCGATCGCAGGTCGACGACGTCCTCGACGACTACCTGAACGGCTCACTCGACCTGGCCGCCGCGGCACAGATGCTCGGCCCGGCGTTCACCACCGCGCCGGCGCGCACTACGGAAAACGGAGGGGCGGCCAAGTGAACGACGCACTGGTCAAGATGCTGCTGGACCTCAAGGCGAACCGCATCTCCAAGGAGCAGTTCAAGGAGGCGGTGAACAGCGAGGCGCCGCGCGCGAGCGAGGGCACGGGCCCGGACCTCGTGAGGCTCGGCCCCGTCTGGGAGCGGGCGGCCGACGCCACCGCCGCCGGGGCACCCGGGCACGTCGTGCTGTTCGCGGGGGAGCGGCAGGCGGCGGACGCGCTGCGGGGCGTCTTCGACGTCCGCCTCCTGGAGACCTCGGCACGCGGACTCGCCGAGCGCTACACGGAGTTCGCCTGCCAGGTGCTGGAGACGGTCAGGCGGCTGCTTGCCGACCCGACGCTGCCCCGGACGCTCGTCCAGCTCGTCTGCCCGGAGACCGGCGACGACGCGCCCCTGTCCGGTCTGTTCGCGATGGTGCGGACGGCGGCGCTGGAGAACCCGAAGGTCGTGCCGCAGCTGGTGCTCGTCGACCCGGAGCAGCGCGCTCAGCGGGTGGCCGAGCAGGTCCTGGAGGCGCGAAACCACGCGGACGCGTCGGCGGTGCGCTGGCGCGACGGCGAGCGGCAGGCCCTGGCCTGGCGGGAGCTGCCCGCCCCCGCCCGCACCGACCTGCCCTGGAAGGAAGGCGGCACCTACGTCATCACCGGCGGCCTGGGCGGCTTGGGGCTGATCTTCGCCGAGGACCTGCTGCGGTCGGTCCGCAGCGCGACGCTCTACCTGACCGGCCGTTCGCCCCTGGACGGCGAGCGGGTGCCGGTACTGGAGGCGCTGAGCCGCCCGCACGCGCAGGTGTGCTACGCGCGGCTCGACGTCGCGGACACGGCCGCCGTCGAGGAGTTCGTGGCCGGGGTCGGACGGGACCACGGTTCGATCGACGGCATCATCCACAGCGCCGGGGTCACCAGGGACGGCCTCATCCGGACCAAGAGCGCGCAGGCGCTGCGGGAGGTCCTGGCCCCGAAGGTGACCGGGACGGTCAACCTCGACCGCGCCAGCCGGGACCTCGCGTTGGACTTCTTCGTCACGTTCTCCTCCGGCGCCGCGGTCACCGGCAACACCGGCCAGGCGGACTACGCGACCGCCAACGCGTTCATGGACGCCTTCGCGCACCACCGCGACGCCCTCGCCGCGTCGGGCCGGCGCTCCGGGCGCAGCCTGTCCGTCAACTGGCCCCTGTGGGCGGAGGGCGGCATGACCGTCGACGAGGAGACGGCGCGCGCGCTCCACGAGGACCTCGGCATGGCTCCGCTGCGCACGGAGAGCGGCATCCGTGTCCTGCACGAGTTCCTCCTGTCGACGCACAGCCAGGTGATGGCCGTCGAGGGCGACGGCGCCCGGATCCGCCGGGCCTTCACCGCCCCGCCCGCCACCGCCCGGCCCGCCGGGACCCCGGCGCACACCGCGCCCGCGCTCCCCGTGGCGGCCGTCGCCGAGGACGAGCTGCGCGAGAAGGTGGTCGACAAGCTCGCCAGGATGCTCGGCGCCGTCACCGGCCTGCGGGCCGCGCAGATCGACGCGGGCGCGACCCTGGAGAGCCACGGAGTCGACTCCATCGTCGTCACGCGGCTGAACCGCAAGCTCGCCGAGGTCTTCCCCGGCCTTTCGGCAGCGCTGCTGTACGAGTACAACTCGCTGGACAGCCTCGGCGCCCACTTCGTCGCCGAACACCGGGAGCAGTGCCTCACCTGGACCGGCGCCGAAGCGGCGCGCCCCGTGGCCGCGGCCCCCGCCGTGGCGCAGGCCCCCGCACCGGCCGTCTCCGCACAGGCCGCCCCCGCCCCGGTCGTCCCCGTTCCGGCCGGCGTCGTGCGGGACACGCCCGACGCCGCCGAGGCCGTCGCGGTCATCGGCATGAGCGGCCGCTTCCCCGGGGCGCGCAACCTGGACGAGTACTGGGAGAACCTGGCCGAGGGGCGCGACTGCGTCTCGGAGGTCCCGCCGCAGCGCTGGGACCTGACCGGTTTCTTCCACGCGAACCGCGACGAGGCCGTCGCGCGGGGACTGAGCTACAGCAAGTGGGGCGGCTTCCTGGAGGGGTTCGCCGACTTCGACCCGCTGTTCTTCGCCATCTCGCCGCACGAGGCGATGAGCATGGACCCCCAGGAGCGCCTGTTCCTCCAGGAGTCCTGGAACGCGCTGGAGGACGCGGGCTACACCCGCCGCCGCCTGGCCGACCTGCACGGCGGGCGCGTCGGCGTCTTCGCCGGTGTCTCCAAGACCGGCTTCGAGCTGTACGGGCCGGGTCTTTGGGAGCAGGGCGAGAACCTCCACCCCGTCACGTCGTTCGCGGCCGTGGCGAACCGGGTGTCGTACTTCCTCGACCTCAAGGGCCCGAGCCTGGCCATCGACACGATGTGCTCGTCGTCGCTGAGCGCCGTCCACGAGGCGATGGAGCACCTGCGGCGCGGCGAGTGCGACGCGGCCATCGCGGGCGGCGTCAACCTCTACGCCCACCCGTCGAGCTACGTCCTCATGTCCCGGGTGCGGATGCTCTCCGACGACGGCAAGTGCCGCAGCTTCGGCGCGGGCGGCACCGGGTTCGTCCCCGGCGAGGGCGTGGCCGTCCTGCTGCTCAAGCGGCTGGCGGACGCGCGGCGCGACGGCGACGTCATCCACGCCGTGCTGCGCGGCAGCAGCATCAACCACGGCGGCCGGACCCACGGCTACACCGTGCCCAACCCGGCCTCCCAGGCCGAAGCGGTGCGCGAGGCCATGGACAGGGCCGGGGTGTCGGCGCACGACATCGGCTACGTCGAGACGCACGGCACCGGGACCTCGCTCGGCGACCCCATCGAGATCGCCGGTCTGTCCCGGGCGTTCGCAGGGGACGCCGGTTCCCGTCAGTACTGCGCGATCGGCTCGGCGAAGAGCAACATCGGCCACCTGGAGGCCGCGGCGGGCGTCGCCGGGCTGGTCAAGGTGGTGCTCCAGCTGCGGCACGGGAAGATCGCGCCCAGCCTGCACGCGCAGGAGCTGAACCCGGAGATCGACTTCGGTCCGACCCCGTTCCGCGTCCAGCGGGAGCTGGCCGAGTGGAAGCGCCCCGCGGCCGTCGCCGACGGGGCCGTGGTGGAGCGCAACCGCGTCGCCGGGATCTCCTCGTTCGGCGCCGGAGGATCCAACGCGCACGTGATCGTGGAGGAGTACCGCGCCACGGCCGCCGCCCCCGACGACCACGGCCCGCAGCTGATCGTGCTCTCGGCCAAGGACCGCGCCCGCCTGCGCGAGCGCGCCGGGGAACTGGCGGGCTGGCTCGGCCGCGGGGACACCGCGCACCCGCACCTCGCCGATGTCGCGTACACGCTGCAGGTGGGCCGTGAGGCGATGGAGTCGCGGCTCGCCCTGCGCGTCGCCTCGTCGGCCGAACTCACGGACAAGCTCACCGCGTTCGCGGCGGGCGACGACGACGTCGAGGGCCTGCACCTCGGCGACGTCAAGCAGCACAGGGAGACCCTGGCCCTGCTCACCGCCGACTCCGACATGGCGTCGACCGTCGGGGCGTGGATCGGCAAGGGCAAGTTCACCAAGCTGATGGACCTCTGGGTCAAGGGACTCGCGTTCGACTGGGAGACCCTGCCCCGCGCGGGCGCGATGCGCCGGGTCTCCTTGCCGTCCTACCCGTTCGCCAAGGAGCGCTACTGGGTCGGCGACGTGGATACGGCCGCCCCGCGCACCGGCGGCGCGCCGAGCGCCGGCGCAGTGCACCCGCTGGCGCAGGTGAACTCGTCGACGCTGGAGGTTCAGCGCTTCGACTCGGTGTTCTCCGGCGACGAGTTCTTCCTGCGGGACCACGTCGTCCGGGGCGAGCGGGTGCTGCCCGGCGTGGCGTACGTGGAGATGGCGCGGGCCGCGGTCGCCGCGTCGGCGGACGGCGCCGACAGGCTGAGGCTGCGCAACGTGGTGTGGGCGCGGCCCGTCAAAGTGGCCGACGAGCCCGTGCGGGTGCGCACGACTCTGGTCGTTGAGCCCGGGGGAGAGGTACGCTTCACGGTCACCACGTCCTCCGGAGCGGACGGCGACGTGGTGCACAGCCAGGGCGCGGCCGCGCTCGGCGCCCCGGGCCGGGTGGCGCCGGTGGACGTCGCGGGAGTGCGGGCCGCCTGCGACGGCGCGGTGTGGGACGCGGAGCGCTGCTACGCCCTGTACCGGTCGCTGGGCCTGGACTACGGCCCCGGCCACCGCGGGGTGGAGAGCGTCGCGGTCGGCGAGGGCCAGGCGCTCGCGCGGCTGCGGCTGTCCGCCGGAGCGGCGGACGTTCCGGGCGAGTTCGTGGTGCACCCGGGCCTGATGGACTCGGCGCTCCAGGCGACCGTGGGGCTGCTCGCCGAGAGCGGTGGCGCGGAGGACGGCGCGCTGTTCCTGCCGTTCGCGGTGGACGAGGTGGAGATCCTCGCGCCGTTCCGCGACAGCATGTGGGCCTGGGTGCGCTACAGCGCCGACGACCACCCCGGCAGTGGGGTGCGCAAGCTCGACATCGACGTGTGCGACGACGACGGCGTGGTGTCCTGCCGGTTCACCGGGTTCTCGACACGCGCCTACGGCACCGGTGACGCCCTCGAGCCGCGGCAGGTTCCGGCGCACACGCCGGACGGCACGCGGGACGAGCGCGTCTGCGCCTACCTGGCCGAAGTGCTGGCGGCCGAGCTGCGGCTCGACGCCGACCGGTTCGACGTCGACGACGCCTTCGAGGTGTACGGCATCGACTCGATCATGACCATGAACCTGACCAACAAGCTGGAGCAGGAATTCGGTTCGCTGCCCAAGACCCTGTTGTTCGAGTACCAGAGCATCCGTGCCCTCGCCGGGTACTTCGCGACGGCGCACGAGGAACGGCTGGCCGAGCTGCTCGGCGTGGCAGGCGGGTCCGACGGCGGGCAGACCGGGCGCACCGAGGACACGGCCGCCGACGCCGACGCCGCCGGGCCCGTCGTGGTGTCGGCGAAGCGTCCGCTGGTGCGGGCGCGCGAAGCGGTGCGGTCGCGTGCCACGGGCCGTGCCGACGTGGCGATCGTGGGCGTCGCCGGGCAGTACCCGGGAGCGTCGAACGTACGGGAGTTCTGGCGCAACCTGGTGGACGGCAGGAATTGCGTGACCGAGATCCCGGCGGACCGATGGGACCACAGCCGCTACTACGACGCCGACAAGCACGCGGCGGGCAGGACGTACGCCAAGTGGGGTGGGTTCCTGGACGGCGCGGACCGCTTCGACGCGCTGTTCTTCAACATCTCCCCGCGCGAGGCGGAGTTCATGGACCCGCAGGAGCGGCTGTTCCTGGAGTGCGTCCAGGAGACGTTCCAGGACGCCGGGTACACGCGGCCCGACCTGAGCCGCCACAGCGCCGACGGACTCGGCGGCAACGTCGGCGTCTTCGTCGGCGTGATGTACGAGGAGTACCAGCTGTACGGCGCCCAGGAGCAGGCACGGGGCCGCAACATCGCGCTGTCCGGCAACCCGTCCTCCATCGCGAACCGGGTGTCGTACTTCTTCGACCTGCACGGCCCCTCGATGGCCGTGGACACGATGTGCTCCTCGTCGCTCACGGCGCTGCACCTGGCCTGCCAGAGCCTCGTCAACGCCGAGTGCGAGGTGGCCGTCGCCGGCGGCGTCAACCTGTCGCTGCACCCCAACAAGTTCCTGATGCTGGGCAGCGGCAAGTGGGCGTCGAGCCGCGGGCTGTGCGAGAGCTTCGGCGCCGACGGCGACGGCTACGTACCCGGTGAGGGCGTGGGCGCCGTCCTGCTCAAGCCGCTGGACCGCGCGGAGGCGGACGGGGACACGGTCCACGGCGTCATCCGTGGCACGGCCGTGAACCACGGCGGCAAGACGAACGGGTACTCGGTGCCGAACCCGCGGGCGCAGGCCAAGGCGATCGGCCGGGCGCTGAGCCGGGCCGGGGTGGACGCCAGGGACGTGTCGTACGTGGAGGCGCACGGCACCGGCACGTCGCTGGGCGACCCGATCGAGATCGCCGGTCTGACGAACGCGTTCCGCGAGTACGCCGACGACCACCAGTTCTGCGCGATCGGCTCGGTGAAGAGCAACATCGGCCACGCCGAGAGCGCCGCCGGCATCGCCGGGCTCACCAAGGTGCTGCTCCAGATGAAGCACGGGCAGCTGGTTCCGTCTCTGCACTCCGATGTGCTGAACCCGCACATCGACTTCGCGAACAGCCCCTTCACGGTCCAGCGGTCCCTGGCCGAGTGGACCCGCCCCCGCGCCGCCGACGGCACCGAGTCGCCGCGCATCGCCGGGGTGTCCTCGTTCGGCGCCGGAGGGTCGAACGCCCACGTCATCGTGGAGGAGTACGTCCCCGCCCAGCGGTTTGGCGGCGAGCCGGACACCGAGGTGGCGATCGTGCTCTCCGCGCGGACCGAAGCCGGCCTGCGCGACCAGGCCGGGCAGCTCCTGGAGTGGATCGACCTGGACGGGGAGGCCGAGGCGCTGTCCGACGTCGCCTACACCCTGCAGACCGGCCGGGACGCGTTCGAGGAACGGCTCGGCCTCGTCGTCGCGGACACCGGTGAACTCACCCGGGCGCTCCGGGGATTCCTCGCGGGAAAGGACGTTCCCGGCCTGTACCGCGCGAAGGCCAAGCGGCGCGGCGGCGACAGCCTGCGCGTGTTCGCCGCCGACGAGGACATGGCGCGGGCGCTGGACGCCTGGATCGGGAAGAAGAAGTACGGCAAGCTGCTCGAACTGTGGGTGGCGGGCCTGGCCGTGGACTGGGCGAAGCTGCACGCGCCCGGCACGCGGCGCCGGATCTCCTTGCCCACGTACCCCTTCCAGCGCGAGCGCTACTGGCCGTCCCTGGACGAGGACCGGGCGTCGCTGCCGGGCGCCGCGCGGCTGCACCCCCTCGTTCACACGAACACCTCCAGCCTGGCCGGACAGCGGTTCAGTTCGGTGTTCACCGGGGACGAGTTCTTCCTGGCCGACCACCGGGTGAGCGGTGACCGCGTGCTCTCCGGCGCGGCGTGCCTGGAGCTGGTGCGGGCGGCCGTGGCGGTGTCCCTGGACGGCGAGCCGCACGGCACGGTCCGTCTCACCAACGTCGCCTGGACGCGGCCCGTCGTCGTGGGACAGACACCGCTGGCGGTCCACGTGCGCCTGAGCCCCGGCGGCGGCGACGGCATCGCCTTCGAGGTCTACAGCCACCCCGGCCAGGACCCCGCCGCGCGGCCGGTGATCCACAGCGAGGGCATGGTGCTCGTGCCGCCCGCGCCCGAGGGTGGCATCCTCCGCACCACCGTCGACCTGGCGGGGCTGCGGGCCCGGTGCCGGGACGTGGAGCTGGACGCCGGCCAGGTGTACGGCGCCTTCGCGGCGCACGGCATCGACTACGGCCCCGGCCACCGGGGCATCCAGCGGCTGTGGGCGGGCGAGGGGCAGGCCGTCGCCCGGCTGGTGCTGCCCGACAGCGTCGGGACGACGCTGGGCGGCTACGGCCTCCACCCGGCCCTGGTGGACTCGGCCCTCCAGGCCGCGGTCGGGGTCACCGCGGACGCCGACGGGACCCCGCACCTGCCCTTCGCGGTCGACGAGGTGGAGATCGCCGGAGACTGCGCGCGGTCCATGTGGGCGTGGGTGCGCCCCAGCGGCGGCCGGCAGGAGGACTCCGGGGTCCGCCGCCTCGACATCGACCTGTGCGACGACAACGGTACGGTCGCCCTCCGGCTCAAGGGCCTGTCGGTGCGGGCCTACTCGGCCGGGAAGACCGGGACCGGGAAGGCCGGGACCGGTGAGGCCGGGGCGTTCCTCGCCGCGCCGCACTGGGTCGGCGACGAACACCGGGGCGGCGCGCGCGAAGGCGGCCCCGCCACGGTGACCGCGGTCGTCGGGCTGCCCGGCGTCGCGGACGTGCTCGAAGCGCGTGCGGGGGCCCGCGTCGTCCGGCTGGAGTCCGGCGCGTCGGGTCTGGACGGGCGGTTCTCCGACTACGCGGCACAGCTCTTCGGCGTGGTGCGCGAGGTACTGGCCGAGCGCTCGCACGACGAGGTGTGCGTACAGGTCGTGGCGGGCGCCGACGGGCAGTCGTCGGTCTGGTCGGGTCTCGCCGGTGTCGTGCGGACCGCCGCGCTGGAGAACCCGCGCGTCACGGGCCAGGTCGTCCTGGTGGAACCGTGGGAGGAGCCGGAGCGGGCCGCCGGGTGGGCGGTTGCCGACCGCGCCGCGGCGGACGACGCGGTGGTGCGCTACCGCGGTGGTGCCCGTGAGGTGCTGCGGTGGCGCGAGCTGCCCGGCGCCGCTGCGGACGGCGGCGTGCCGGCGGCGTGGCAGGACGCCGGGGTCTACCTGATCACAGGCGGTGCCGGCGGGCTCGGCGTGCTGTTCGCCCGTGACATCGCCGCACGGGTGCGGGGCGCGCGGATCGTGCTCACCGGCCGCGGCCCCCTGGACGAGAGCAGGGAGGCGGTCGTGGCCGAACTGCGGGCGTCGGGTGCGGAAGCCACGTACGAGCAGGTCGACGTCACCGACCGGGCCCAGGTGGAAGCGCTGGTGCGCCGCGTCCGCGACGCGTACGGCCGCCTGGACGGTGTGCTGCACAGCGCGGGCGTGATCCGGGACGGCTTCATCCTGAAGAAGTCCCGGGCCGACTTCGACGCCGTGCTGGCGCCGAAGGTGACGGGCCTGGTCAACCTCGACGAGGCGACCCGGGACGTGGACCTCGGCTTCCTCGTGCCCTTCTCGTCGGTCGCCGGTGTCTCGGGCAACGTCGGGCAGGCCGACTACGCGGCGGCGAACGCCTTCATGGACGCCTTCGCCGCGCACCGCAACACCCTGGTGGCCAGGGGCGAACGGCGCGGTCGTACGCTCTCGGTCAACTGGCCGCTGTGGGCCGAGGGCGGCATGGGCGTCGACGCCGGAACCGAGCGGGCGATGCGCGAGAACTTCGGCATGGTCCCGCTGCGGACCCCGACCGGGATCGACGCCCTGCACCGGGCGCTGACCACCGGCGAGGACCAGGTCATGGTCCTGGAGGGCGACACAGAGCGCTTCGCGTCCCTCATCGGCGCCCCGGCGGACGGCCCGGGACCCGCCGCCGACGACCTGACCGCCGACGACCTGACCGCCCGCGCCCCGGCCGCCGACGAACCGGCTTCCGAAGGCGGCGAAGGCATCGAGCGCGCGGCGGTGGCGTACCTCACCAAGCTGCTCTCGTCGGTCATCAACCTCCCCGCCGCCCGGATCGACCCCGAGGCGTCGCTGGAGGACTACGGCATCGACTCCGTGATGGCCATGGACCTCACCCGGGCTCTGGAGGAGGTCTTCGGGTCGTTGTCGAAGACCCTCCTCTTCGAGTACCAGAGCATCGAGGCGCTCGCCGGGCACTTCGTCACCGCCCACCCGCAGAAGGTGCGCGCGCTCCTCCCCGTCACGGACGGCGGCGCACGGGCCCCCGCGGCGGCCGATCCGGCCGCGCGCGAGACCGCGCCCGCGAAGAGGGGCACCTGGCGGGAGCGCGCCGGGCGTCCGCGGGCCGGGGCAGCGACGGAGGGCACAGCTCCTGCCGGGCCCGCCGACATCGCGATCATCGGCCTGGCGGGCCGCTACCCGCAGGCGCACGACGTCCACGGGTTCTGGCGCAACCTGGCCGACGGCAAGGACTGCGTCACCGAGATCCCCGCCGAGCGCTGGGAGCACGAGCGACACTTCGACGCCGGACGGCGGGCCGCCGGAAAGGCGTACAGCAAGTGGGGCGGATTCGTCGACGGCGCCTACGAGTTCGACCCGCTCTTCTTCAACATCTCGCCGCGCGAGGCGGAGATCATGGACCCGCAGGAACGGCTGTTCCTGCAGTGCGTGTACGAGACCCTCGAAGACGCCGGGTACGTAAGGGAGTCGGTGAAGACCCGCGCGGGCAACGTGCTGAAGGGCCGCGTCGGGGTGTTCGTCGGCGTGATGTACGAGGAGTACCAGCTCTACGGCGCGCAGAGCCAGGCGCTCGGCGATCCCCTCGCGGTCAGCGGCAGCGCCGCCGCCATCGCGAACCGGGTGTCGTACTTCTGCAACTTCCACGGCCCGAGCATGAGCGTGGACACCATGTGCTCGTCGTCCCTGACGTCGATCCACCTGGCGTGCCGGAGCATCAGGTGGGGCGACTGCGACGTCGCGGTCGCGGGCGGGGTCAACCTGTCGCTGCACCCGAACAAGTACCTGCTGCTGAGCACCGGCAACTTCGTCTCCAGCTCCGGACGCTGCGAGAGCTTCGGCGCGGGCGGCGACGGCTACGTACCGGGTGAGGGCGTGGGCGCCGTCCTGCTGAAGCCGCTGGCGAAGGCCGTCGCCGACGGCGACCGGATCTACGGGGTGATCAAGGGCACGGCGCTCAACCACGGCGGGAAGACCAACGGTTACACCGTGCCGAACCCGCACGCCCAGGCCGGAACGATCGCCGACGCGCTGAACGCGGCGGGCGTCAGCGCCCGTGACGTCGGCTACGTCGAGGCCCACGGCACGGGGACCTCGCTCGGCGACCCGATCGAGATCACCGGGCTGTCGAAGGCGTTCCGCGAGCACACCCAGGACAACCAGTTCTGCGCGATCGGTTCGGTGAAGAGCAACATCGGCCACGCGGAGAGCGCCGCCGGCATCGCCGGCCTCACGAAGGTCCTGCTCCAGCTGCGCCACCGCAAGCTCGCTCCGTCCCTGCACGCCGAGACCTTGAACCCGAACATCGACTTCACCGGCACCCCGTTCACCGTCCAGCGCGAACTCGCCGACTGGCCGGCGCCCGACCCCGCGACCCCGCGGATCGCCGGGGTCTCCTCCTTCGGCGCGGGCGGCTCCAACGCCCACGTCATCGTCGCGGAGTACCTCCCCGCGGCGCGGGAGCACGCCTCGGCGGCCGTCGGCCCCGTCGTCGTGCCCCTGTCGGCGCGCACCGGCGGCGAGCTGCGCGACGTGGTCCGCAATCTCGTCGAATGGCTGACGCGCCCCGGCAACGACGGACTCGGCCTGGCGGACGTGGCGTACACGCTCCAGGTCGGCCGCGAGCCGCTGGCCGAGCGCCTGGGCGTCCTGGCCACCTCCGTGCCCGACCTCGTCGGGAAACTGCGCCACGTCCTCGCGGGCACCCCCGCCGACGGCATCGTGCGCAGCGGGGCCAGGGACGAGAACGGCGAGAACACCGTCTCCGCGCTGTTCTCCCAGGACGCCGACCTCGACACCCTGATCACTGCCTGGGTCGCGAAGGGGAGGCACGAGAAGCTGCTCGAACTGTGGGTCAACGGCGTCCCCGTCGACTGGCACCACCTCCACCCCGACGGCAGGACACCGCGACGCGTCGCACTGCCCACCTATCCGTTCGGCCGCGAGCGCTACTTCCCGTTCGGCGACCGGGCCGTGGACACCCGCGGGCCGCGCGTGCTGCACCCGCTGGTGCACGAGAACACGTCGGACCTGACGGAGCAGCGGTTCACCTCGGTGTTCACCGGGCACGAGCCGTTCCTGCGCGACCACGTCGTCAACGGCGCCAAGCTCATGCCGGGCGCGGCCCTGCTGGAGATGGCCGTCGCCGCGACCTGCATCACCTGCCGGACCCAGGTGGAACCCGAGGCGCCGGTGGCGCTCAAGAACGTCGCCCTGGCACAGCCGCTGCACGTGAGCGGCGAGCCGCGGGAGGTCCACATCGGCCTGCACCCGCAGGCCGACGGCGACATCGGTTTCCGGGTCTACAGCACCGCCGCCGACGCGGAGCCGGTCGTGCACGGCGAAGGCGCCGTCTACCTCGCGGAAGGAGCCGCCCAGCCGGTGCTCGACCTCCGGGCCCTGCGCGACGCCTGCGACCGCGCGGAGCTCACTGCCGAGGAGTGCTACGAGGCGTACGGCGCCGCGGGGATCGACTACGGCCCCACGCACCGGGGCGTCCGGCACATCTGGATCGGGCGGGACCAGGCGCTGGCGCAACTCGCGCTGCCCGCGGCGGCCCACGGCACGCAGCGCGACTACACGGTGCACCCGAGCCTCGTCGACGCGGCGCTGCAGGCGTCCGTGGGCGTGGCGGGCAGCCTGGGGGCACGGCGCGGTGGCGCCGTGCCCGTGCCCTTCGCGATCGACGACGTCCTCGTCCTCGACGGCGGTACCGCCGCCATGTGGGCGCTGGTCCGCCCCAGCGCGGACCAGCCGGGCGACGCCGCGCTCCACAAGGTCGACGTGGACCTGGCCGACGACCAGGGCCGCGTGCGCGTCCGGATCGGCGGCCTGTCCTTCCGCGCCCTCGAGGGGCAGCCGACCGGACGTGTGAGGGAGACGGCCGACGTACGGGCGCTGCTGCACCCCCAGTGGCAGACGCGCCCCGTGACGAACGCCCCGCCGGAGGACGCCGACGTGCGGCGCACCGTGTTGCTGGTCGGGATGCCGGAGGTGGCGGCGCTGCTGCCGGTGCACGACAACGCCGTCGTACTGACCTCCGGCGACAAGGAACTGGACCGGCGGTACACCGCGTACGGGCTGCAGGCGCTCGAACACGTGCGTTCCGTGCTGCGCGGCGCGTCCGCGGGCCGGGCCAGCATCCAGCTGGTCATCGGCCAGGGCCCCGCGTCCGCCCCGCTGGCCGGGCTCGTCGGGCTGCTGCGCACGGCCACGCTCGAGAACCCCAACGTCTCGGCTCAGGTCATCCTCCTGGAGGAGACGGACACGCCCGAGAGTGCCGCCGAGCGGGTGCGGGAGAACCGCGCGCACCTCGACGACACGCTCGTGCGGTACGCCGACGGGCGGCGCGAGGTGCCCGTGTGGATCGAGGACGGCGACACCGCGGCCGGCGTCCCCCCGGTTCCGTGGCGGGAGAACGGGGTCTACCTCCTGACCGGCGGGGCGGGAGCGCTGGGCCTGGTCTTCGCGCGGGAGATCGCGACGCGCACGCACAGCGCCACGCTGGTGCTGACCGGGCGCTCTCCGGTCGACGCGCGGGTGCGCGAAGCTCTGCGGGAGCTGCGGGCCCACGGCGCGTCGGCGCACTACGTACAGCTCGACGTCGCGGACGCGGCAGCGGTCGACGCGGTGGTGGACGCCCTGGTGGAGGAGCACGGCCGCATCGACGGCGTCGTGCACGCCGCCGGGGTGACCCGGGACGGCTACATCCTGACCAAGCGCGCCCAGGACTTCGCGGAAGTCCTGGCCCCGAAGGTGTCCGGAGCGGTGAACCTCGACCGGGCGACGGCCACGCTGCCGCTGGACTTCTTCGTGACGTTCTCCTCCACGACGGGCGCGTTCGGCAACGCGGGCCAGGCCGACTACGCGGCGGCCAACGCGTTCTTGGACGCCTACACCTGGCACCGCCAGGACCTCGTGGCCCGCCGGGAGCGCTCCGGGCACAGCCTGTCCGTCAACTGGCCGCTGTGGGAAGACGGGGGGATGGACGTGACACCGGAGGTCCGGTCGGTGCTGCGCTCGCGCTACGGCGTCGTCCCCCTCGACACGGCGGTCGGCGTCGCGGCCTTCCTCCGCGCCGTCGCCTCGACGCACCACCAGGTCATGGTCGCTTCCGGACCGGGCCGCGCGGGAGCCGGGGGCACCGGATCGTCCGCCGCGCGACCGAGCTCGGACCAGAGTTCCCCCTTCTCTTCTGCCGCCGGGACGAATCAGTGACGCACAACGACACCAGCACCCTCGAAGCCAAGGCGACGGCGTTCTTCACGGGCGTCCTCTCCGAGGTCATCAAGCTCCCGGCCGACCGCATCGACGCCCGTGCGGCGTTCGACAGCCTGGGTCTGGACTCGGTGATGATGATGCGGATGACCGACGAACTGGAGGCCGTCTTCGGGTCGCTGCCGAAGACCCTGTTCTTCGAGTTCCGCGACATCCGCGCCCTCACCAGCCACTTCCTCACCACGCACGGCCCCGAGCTGGCCCGGCACCTGGGCGCGGAGCCCGACAGCGGGCCCGCGGACGCGCCCCCGGCTCCCGCCCCGGCTCCCGTCCCGGCGCCCGCCAGGGGCCGGGCCGCCGCACCGGGCCGGCGCGCCTTCGCGCGCAAGCCGCTCAGGGCGGACAAGTGGGCGACGCGGTTCGACGCGCCGCGGACGCTCCCGGCCGCACCCGCACCCGCCCCCGCCCCCGCACCCGCGCCGCAGGGCCGGGCGAAGGGGCTCGACATCGCGGTCATCGGGCTGGCCGGGCGCTACCCGAAGGCCCGTACGCTCGACGAGTTCTGGGCGAACCTGGCCGACGGGCGCGACTGCGTGACCGAGATCCCGGCCGACCGCTGGGACCAGAGCGTGTACTACGACGCCGACAAGGACGCGCCGGGCAAGACCTACAGCAAGTGGGGCGGATTCGTCGACGGCGTCGACGAGTTCGACTCCCTGTTCTTCCGCATATCGCCGCCCGAGGCGAAGCTGATGGACCCGCAGGAGCGGCTGTTCCTGCAGTGCGCCTACGAGACCGTCGAGGACGCGGGCTACACCCCCGAGCGGCTGAACACCCCGCCCGGCGGCGGAGAGCGGGCGCGCGTCGGCGTCTACGTCGGAGTGATGTACGAGGAGTACCAGCTGTACGGCGCGCAGGAGCAGGTCCTGGGCAACCCCGTGGCGCTGTCCGGCAATCCGTCGGCCGTCGCCAACCGGGTGTCGTACTTCTTCGACTTCCACGGCCCGAGCATGAGTGTCGACACGATGTGCTCGTCGTCGTTCACCGCCATCCACCTCGCGTGCCAGGGCATCGAGTCCGGCGCGTGCGACGTCGCGATCGCGGGAGGGGTGAACCTGTCGGTCCACCCCAACAAGTACCTGATGCTCGGGCAGGGCAAGTTCGTGTCGAGCAAGGGCCGGTGCGAGAGCTTCGGCGAGGGCGGCGACGGCTACGTCCCCGGTGAGGGCGTCGGCGCGGTCCTGCTCAAGCCGCTGCACCTGGCGGTGCGCGACGGGGACCGCGTCCACGGCGTCATCAAGGGCATCGCGGTCAACCACGGGGGCCGGACGAACGGGTACTCCGTGCCCAGCCCGCAGGCGCAGGCCCGGTCCGTCTCCGACGCCTGGCGGCAGGCGGGCGTCGACCCGCGCACGCTGAGCTGCATCGAGGCGCACGGCACCGGCACCTCGCTCGGCGACCCCGTCGAGATCGCCGGGCTCACGCGGGCGTTCCGGGAGCACACCCAGGACAACCAGTTCTGCGCGATCGGTTCGGTGAAGAGCAACATCGGCCACGCGGAGAGCGCCGCGGGCATCTCCGGGCTCACCAAGGTGCTGCTCCAGATGAAGCACGGGCAGCTGGCGCCCTCGCTCCACTCGGCGGAGCTGAACCCGCACATCGACTTCGCGAACAGCCCCTTCTCCGTGCAGCAGACGCTCGCCGAGTGGAAGCGGCCCGCGCTGGTCGTCGACGGGGAGGAACGGGAGTTCCCCCGCATCGCGGGAATCTCGTCGTTCGGCGCGGGCGGTTCCAACGCGCACCTGGTCGTCGAGGAGTACCGGGCCGAGCCGCCCGCCGCCCCCGCCCACGAGGGGCCCGTCGCGGTCGTGCTCTCCGCGCGCAGCGCCGAGCGGCTGCGGGCGAAGGCCGCCGACCTGGCCGACTGGATCGAGGCGCGCGGGCTGTCCGCCGCCGACCTGCCCTCGCTCGCCCACACCTCGCAGACCGGCCGCGAGGCCATGCGGGAGCGGCTCGGCATCGTCACGGACTCCGTGGCCGAACTGACCTCCCGGCTGCGGGACTTCGTCGCGGGGACGGAGGATGGCATCGCGCGCGGCCGGGCGGTCCAGGGCGCCGAGAGCCGCGTCGACGCCGTCGACGCCGGACCCTTTGGCGGTCCCACCGAGCTGGTGGACCTGTGGGTGCGGGGCGCCGCCGTCGACTGGTCCGTGCTGTACGCCGCCGGGACGCCGCCGCGCATCGCCCTGCCGACGTACCCGTTCGCCAGGGAGCGCCACTGGATCGACACCTCCGCCACCACCCGGGCCCTGCGGCAGGACGCCTCCGGGGCCCACGTGTTCGAGGAGTACTGGGAGCCCGCGCCCGCTCCGGTGCGCCAGGACGCCGGACCGAGGACCCTGGTGTTCCTGTGCTCCGGCCCGGCGAACCAGGCGGAGCTGGAACGGGCCGCCGGTGAGACCGACCCCGGGGCGACGCTCGTCTTCGTCTCACGGACCCCGGCGACCGACGACGCCGCGCGGCGCCGCTGGGCGGTGGACGCGGGGGAGCGGGCCGACTGGATCCGCGTCTTCACCGAGATCCGCCAGCGGTTCGGTGCCGTGGACGGCGTACTGAACCTCTGGCCGGTCGAGGAGGGGGCGGGGCCGCGCTCCTACACGGACACCGTTCACCTGCTCCAGGCCGTCGCGACGGTGGAGACGGGCGTCCGGTACGTCCTGCAGGCGGGAGAGTTCCGCGACGGGGCGGAGCGCGCCTACGCCGAGTCCTGGCTGGGCTTCGAACGCTCCCTCGGACAGGTCCTGCCCGGCGTGCGGTTCGCCGCGGTGCTCGACGACACCGCCGGCACGAGCGCCCGGACGCCCATGGCCGACTGGTTCGCGCGCCTGAGCGCCGGACTCGCCGAGCCCGTGAGCACCCTGTACCGCGACGGGACGCGCCATGTGAGCCGGGTCCGCCCGGTCGCCGCGGGCGCCGGGAACGCCCTGCTGAAGCAGGGCGGAACCTACCTGATCACCGGTGGCCTGGGGGCGCTCGGGCTGCTGTTCGCCGAGCACCTCGCCGGCACCCGCTCGGCACGGCTGGTGCTGACCGGCCGCTCGCCCCTCGACGAGGACCGGGCGCGGCGGATCGCCCGGCTCGAGTCGCTGGGCGGCGAGGTCCACTACGCGCAGGCGGACGTCGCCGACCGGCGGGCCATGCGGGAGGTCGTCCGCGCGGCGCACGAGCGCTTCGGCGGGATCGACGGTGTCATCCACGCCGCGGGGACCCCCGGCACGGGCAGCGTGCTCACCGGTGAGGCCCGCGCCTTCCCGGGCCTGCTGGCCGCCAAGGTGGACGGCACGCTCGTGCTCGACGAGGTCCTCGCGGACGAGCCCCTCGACTTCGTCTGCTACTTCTCGTCGTCCTCCGCGCAGCTCGGCGACTTCGGCGGCTGCGACTACGCTGTCGGCAACCGCTTCCAGACGCTGTACGCCTGCCACCGCGACGAACTGGTCCGCCGGGGCGCGCGCTCGGGCGCGACCGTCGCCGTCAACTGGCCGCTGTGGCGCGACGGCGAGATGGGTTTCGACGACACGCGGGCCACCGAGTTGTACCTCACCTCCAGCGGCCAGCGCCTGCTGGAGAACACCGAAGGTATCAGGCTCTTCGAACGGCTCATCGGCCAGGGCGTGCCGCAGGCGCTCGTCATGACGGGCGAACCGCAGCGGCTGCGCCGCTTGCTCGGGATCGACGAAGGGACCACGGAAGCGGCTGAAGCGGCTGGAACCGCTGCGCCCACTGCGCCCCCCGCGCCCCCCGCGCAGGCCGAGACGCCGGTCCAGGAGCACCTCGCCGCCCGCGTCCTGTCCGACCTGGAAACACTGATCGTCGAGACCGTCCGGGTGCCGCGCGACCAGATCCACGCCGACGAGAACCTCGCCCAGCTCGGATTCGACTCGATCACCCTGGTACGGCTCGCGAACGCGATGACCACGCACTTCGGCGTCGACATCGTCCCCTCGGTGTTCTTCTCCCACCCCACCCCGGAGATGCTGGCGGTGCACTTGGTGTCCGAACACCCGGACCGACTCGGCGACCGCTACCCGGCGGAGTCCACGGCCGAGGCTGCACCGACCGCCGCCGAGGCCCCGGCAGCTGTTCCCGCGCAGGCCGCGGCCACGGCCGCGCCGGGCCCGGAGTCCGTGCCCGAGCCCATCGCCGTCATCGCCATGACCGGCCGCTTCCCGGCCGCCCGCACGGTGGAGGAGTTCTGGCGGATCCTCACGGACGGGCGCGATGTCCTGTCGGCCGTCCCCGACGACCGGCGCGCCGACTGGAGCGACCCGCAGGCCCCGGATCCCGCGACGGCCCGCGTCGGCTTCGTCCCCGGGATCGGCGAGTTCGACCCGTCCTTCTTCGAGATATCGCCGCGCGAGGCGCGCGCCATGGACCCGCGCCAGCGCCTGCTGCTCCAGGAGGCGTGGCACGTCCTGGAAGCCGCGGGCTACGGCGAGCGGAAGCTGCGCGACGAGCGCATCGGCATGTTCGTCGGCGCTGAGCAGGGCGACTATCTGCACCTGGGCGGCGGTGAAGGCACCCTGACGGGGCACCACGAGGCGATCCTGGCCTCCCGGTTGGGCTATCTGCTCGACTTCACGGGACCCGTGCTCGCCGTCAACACCGCCTGCTCGTCGGGCCTGGTCGCGGCCCACCAGGCGTGCGCCAGCCTGCGCAACGGCGAGTGCGACGCCGCCGTCGTCGCCGGGGTCAACCTGGCTGCGTCCTCCCGGGTGTTCGCCGAGACGAGCAAGGCGGGCATGCTCTCCCCGAGCGGTGCCTGCTACGCGTTCGACCGGCGCGCGGACGGCATGGTGCTGGGCGAGGCCATCACCGTCGTGATGCTCAAGCGCCTGTCGCAGGCAGAGGCCGACGGCGACGACGTCCTCGCCGTGATCCGCGGCAGCGGCATCAACTACGACGGCCGTACGAACGGCATCACCGCCCCCAACGGTGCCGCGCAGGCGCGCCTGTACCGCGCCGTCCACGAGCGGCACGGCATCGAACCCGCGCACATCGGCCACGTCGTCGCCCACGGCACCGGCACCCGCCTCGGCGACCCGGTCGAGGTCAACGCGCTCAACGAAGTGTTCTCCGAGCACACGGACAGGACCGGGTTCTGCGCGCTCACCTCGACCAAGCCCAACGTCGGGCACACGCTGGCCGCCTCCGGCATCGTCAGCCTGATCGCGCTCGTGCAGTCGGTGCGCCACGGCGTCATCCCGCCGAGCGTGCACTGCGAGCAGGACAGCGACTACATCGCCTGGCAGCGGAGCCCCTTCTACGTCAACAAGACCCTGAGGGCGTGGCCGGAGAACCCGGCCGGGACGCGGCTCGGCGCCGTCAACTCGTTCGGCATGAGCGGCACCAACGTCCACATGATCGTGGAGAGTCACCGGGGCCGTACACGCCCGGCGCGGCCCGCCGAGGCACCCGCGCGGCTGCTGGCCCTGTCCGCGAAGACCGCGGGGGCGCTGCGCGACCGCATCCGCGACCTGGCCGAGGCCCTGCGGAGCGCGGACCGTGACGCCGTCTCCCTCACGGACGTGAGCCACACCCTGCTGGAGCGCAGGCAGCACTTCGAGCACCGCTGCGCGATCGTCGTCGGCGACCTCGACGAGGCCGTCACCGCCCTGGGCGCCGCCGAGCGCGGCGAGCGGCACGCGGGGGTCCGTTCCGGCGAGGTCCCGGGCGACCGCAGGGACCGGCCGCGTGACGCGGAGAGCGAGGCGCTGTTCGCGCGGCTCGCCGACGTGGGCACCACCGGGCACCACGATGTGCTCCTGGAGCTCGCTGACCTGTACTGCCGGGGCGCTTCCCCCGACTGGCGGGCACTGTTCACGGGCGACGACCCGCAACTGGTGGCCGTCCCCGGCTACCCCTTCTCGCGCAAGGTGTACTGGGTGAACCGGGAGAACCCCGCAGTGACACGACCATGGCCCGACAAGCCCGTTGAGGACGTTGCAGCCGCTCAGGCCGCCGAGGGGCCTTCGGGCCCCGTCGCCGGACGCCGCCGGATCACGCTGCGCAACCCGGCCGAGGCGCCGGCCGCGTCGCTGCCGACGGCCGCCAAGCCGAGGAACGTCCGGCTGACCGCCCTGGGGGCGCGGCCCGCCGCCCCCGTCGCTCAGGTGGCTCCGGCCGATCCGGTTCCGCCGCCCGCCGCCCCGGTGGCGGCGCCCGCGCCCGCCACCGTGCCGGCGGTCGCGGTGAAGGCCGTGGGCGAGCTGCGGCAGGAGCTGCGGAGCGGCCTCGCCGACGTCCTGCAGATGCCGGAGGGCGACATCGACCCCGGCCGCAACTTCATGGACCTGGGCCTGGACTCCATCCTCGGGGTGGAGTGGGTCAAGGCCATCAACAAGAAGTACGGGACCAGCCTCGCCGCCACGAACCTCTACGACCATCCGTCGGTGCGTGAACTCGCGGACTTCGTCCGGGGCCGACTGGCCGCGCCCACCCCCGTGAAGGCCCCACCCGTGGCGACGCCGCCCGCTCCGGCCGCCCAGCCCGTCGAGGCCCCCGCGCCCGTCGCGGCTCCCGCGCCCGCCCGTCCCCGGGTCTCGAGGACCGTACTGCTGGAGGGCGTCCGCGACAGCCTCTCCGACGTGCTGTTCCTCGCCGCCGAAGACATCGCCGCCGACAGCAACTTCGTCGAACTCGGCATGGACTCCATCGTCGGCGTGGAGTGGGTGAAGGTCCTCAACAAGAACTACGGGACGTCGCTCGCGGCCACCCAGCTGTACGACCACCCCACGGTGCGCAAGCTCACCGATTTTCTGCTGACGCTGGTGGAGTCGGCCCCCGTTCCCGAGCCGGTCGCACCGGTCGCACCGGTTGCGGCCCCCGAGCCGGTCCGGGCCGCCCGGCCCGTCGCGGCCCCCGACCCCGTCGCGCGCATCGCGCCTGTGGCGGGCACCGCACCCGCGGCGAACGCTCCCGTGGCACCCGCACCCGCACCCGCACCCGCACCCGCATCCGCATCCGCCGCCCGCGACGCCGACAAGGTGGCCGTCGTGGGGATGTCCGGGCGCTACCCCGAAGCGGCGGACCTCAACGCCTACTGGGACAACCTGCGCGGCGGACGCGACTGCGTGACCGAGGTCCCACCGTCGCGCTGGGACGTCTCGCGGTACTACGACCCCAGGCCCGGCCAGGAGGGCAAGACGTACTCCAAGTGGCTCGGTTACCTCGCGGACGCCGACCACTTCGACCCGCTCTTCTTCAACATCTCCCCGCTGGAGGCCGAGGGGATCGACCCGCAGCACCGGCTGTTCCTCCAGGAGGCGTACCGTGCGTTCGAGGACGCCGGACACGACCCGCAGTCCCTCGCCTCCCAGAAATGCGGCGTCTACCTGGGCATCAGCGGCAGCGAGTACAGCTTCCTGGTGTTCGGGGGCGCGGGGACGACCGCGTCCGCGACGAGCAGCAGCAACGCCATCGCCGCCTCGCGCATCGCCTACCACCTCAACCTCAAGGGCCCGGCCGTCGCCGTCGACACGGCCTGCTCGTCCTCGCTGGTCGCACTGCACCTCGCCCGGCAGGCGCTGCTGAGCGGCGAGATCGACATGGCACTCGTCGGCGGCGTCTCGCTCTACCTGCTCCCCGACACCTATGTCGGCATGTGCCAGGCCGGGATGCTCTCCCCGGAGGGGCGGTGCAAGACGTTCGACAACAGCGCCGACGGGTTCGTCCCCGGCGAGGGCGTCGGCGCCCTGGTGCTCAAGCGCCTCAGTGACGCCGAGGCCGACCGCGACCACGTCCACGGCGTCGTCGCCGCGTCCGGCATCAACCAGGACGGCAGGACGAACGGGATCACCGCGCCGAGCGTCGCCAGCCAGATGGAACTCGTCCGCACGGTCTACGACCGCCACGGCATCGACCCCGCGACCATCGGCTACGTCGAGATGCACGGTACGGGCACGAAGCTGGGCGACCCGATCGAACTCTCCGCGCTGGGCGCCGTGTACGGCGAGTCGGGGGTCCCCGCGCGGTCGTGCGCCATCGGAGCGGTGAAGAGCAACATCGGGCACACGTCCGAGGCAGCCGGCGTCGCGGGTGTGCACAAGGTGCTGCTGAGCATGCGCCACGGCACGCTGGCGCCGTCCCTCAACTTCGCGTCCCCCAACGAGCACTTCGACTTCGAGAACTCGCCCTTCCGCGTCGTCACGGTCCCCGAGCCGTGGGAGACGCCGTCCGACGGCCGCCCGCGGCGCGCCGCCGTCAGCTCGTTCGGGTTCAGCGGGACCAACGCGCACGTCGTGCTGGAGGAGTACCGCGCCGGGACGGACGGCGCCCCGGCCGGAGCCGAACCCGTGGTCGTCGCCCTGTCCGCCAGGACCGGGGAACAGCTGGACGACCTGGCCGGGAACCTGCTCGCCTTCGTCAACGACGAGCCCCGGCCCGACCTGGCGCGCATGGCGTACACCCTCCAGGTGGGCCGGGAGGCCATGGAGGAGCGGCTGGCGTTCGTGGCCGGTTCCCTCTCGGAGGTCGTACGCGGGCTCAGCGCGCACCTGGACCGGGTGGACGAAGGCGCGCCCGTGCGCGGCCGGGTGACGCCGGACCTACTGGCCCGCCAGGAGGACGACGAGCGGCAGCAGGAGCTCGTACGGACGTGGACCGGGGCCAAGGACTTGCGGCGGCTCGCGCAGGCGTGGACGGAGGGCTGCGCCATCGACTGGGCCGCGCTCCACACCGGCCCCGCACCCCTTCGCCTGCCGTTGCCGACGTACCCCTTCGCCGAGGAGCGGTACTGGGTCGAGCCCGAGCCGCGTACGACGGGCGCGTCGGCCGGCGTGCTGCACCCGCTGCTGCACCGCAACACGTCCGGGTTCGCGGCCCAGCGCTACACCTCGACGTTCACCGGCGACGAGGACTTCCTCACCGGCCACCGCGTGCGGGGCGAGAAGGTCCTGCCGGGCGCGGCCCACCTGGAACTGGCGCTGGCCGCGGTGGCCGACGCCTCGGGAACGCCGCCCACCGGGCTGGCGCTGACCGGTGTGGTCTGGGCCCGCCCCTTCCAAGTGGGCGACGGCCCGCGCGACCTGCACGTCAGCCTGCGCCGCGACGACGCGCTGACCACGCACTTCGAGGTCCTCGCGACGGCGTCGGACACCGCGGGCGACGCGGCCCTGGCCGTCCACGGTGAAGGCTCGGTCGTCCCGCTCGCGGACGGTGCCGCCGATCGCGCGGACCACATCGACATCGCCCGGCTCCGCGACGAGTGCGGCGCCCGCGAGCTGGATGCCGAGCAGGTCTACACCGCGTTCGGGGCCGCGGGCATCGAGTACGGGGACTCGTTCCGCTGTGTCGAACGGGTCCTCGTCGGCGAGGGCCAGGCGCTGGCCCGCCTCGTACTGCCCGCCGCCGCGCGGCCGGAGCGGGACGGCTACCTGCTGCACCCGGGACTCACGGACGCGGCCCTGCAGGCCGCCCTGGGAGTGCTGTGGAACACCGCTGACGCCTCGCGCCCCCTGCTGCCGTTCGCCGTGGAGCGCGTCGAGGTGCTCGGCGCCCTGGAGGACACCATGTGGGTCTGGGTCCGCGAGGGTGCGGACGGGGCGTCCGACGGCTCCGTACGCCGCCTGGACCTCGACCTGTGCGACGACACGGGCCGCGTGCGCGTCCGCATGAAGGGCTTCTCCGTACGGGCCGCCGCCGACGGCGCCCCCCCCCCCCCCCCCCCGCCCCCCGCCCGCCCCCCGCGGGGCGGGGCCGCGGAGGGGGCGCCCGCCGCGGCCCGGGGGGCCGCGGCCGCGGCGGGCGGGGGCGGCGCGCCGGATGACGCGGGCATCCTGCTGTTCCCGCGCTGGCAGCGGCACGAGCTGCCGAAGCCCGCGCGGGGCACGGGCGGACCGCAGCACGCGCTGGTCTGCGCGGAGGAGGGGGCGCTCGCGGACGCCTTGGCCTCGGACCCGACGTGCGAGGTGCTGGTCCTGACCTCGCCGGCGGCCACGGCCGACGGCCGCTACGCCGACTACGCGCTGCAGGTCTTCGAGAAGACGAAGGCGATCCTGCGCGACACCCCGCGTGCCGAGACGCTCGTGCAAGTCGTGGTGCGGGACAGGCCACAGGCCGCGGCCCTGTCCGGCCTGGGCGCGCTCGTGTGGAGCGCGCGCCAGGAGAACCCGGGAATCCTCGGCCAGGTCGTCGCCGTGGACGACTACGACGACGTGGCCGCCCTGCGGGCGCGCCTCGCGGCCGAGCGGCTGCGCCCCGAGGACGCGACCGTCCGCTACCGGGGCGGACGGCGCGAAGTGGTCGTGTGGGACGAGGACCGCGCGGCCGACAGGCCCCGTTCCCCGTGGCGCACCGGCGGCGTCTACGTGATCACCGGCGGCCTCGGCGGCCTCGGGCGCATCTTCGCCGAAGAGATCGCCGGACAGGTCGACGGCGTGACCCTCGTACTGACCGGCCGCTCCCCGGAGTCCGAGCGGTCGCGCCGGTTCCTCGCGGAGCTGCGCGAAGCGGGCGCGCGGGTCTCGTACACACGGCTCGACGTCACCGACAGGGCCGGTGTCGACGCCCTGGTCGCCGACACCCTGCGCGAGGCGGGCCGCATCGACGGCGTCATCCACAGCGCCGGGGTGCGGGAGGACAACTTCATCCTCAAGAAGTCGGGCGAGGAATTCGCCCGCGTACTGCCGCCCAAGGTGACCGGCACGGTCAACCTCGACGAGGCGACCCGGGACGTGGACCTCGACTTCTTCGTGATGTTCTCCTCCGGCGCCGCCGTCACCGGCAACATGGGCCAGGCCGACTACGCGACGGCGAACGCCTTCATGGACGCCTACGCCGAGTACCGGCAGCGCCTGGTGGCCCGCGGCGAGCGCCGCGGCCGCACCCTTTCGATCAACTGGTCGCTGTGGGCCGAGGGCGGCATGCGCCCCGACGCCGTCAGCGAGGAAATTCTCCGCGAGCGCTTCGGCATCACCCCGCTGCGCCGCGAGGCGGGGCTCGAAGCCTTCGCGCGATGCCTGCGGACGAGCCACCACCAGGTGCTCGTCGTCGCGGGTGACGTGGCGGCCTTCCGAAGCGCCCTCAAGGCACAGCACCCGAGCGAGGACATACGACCCATGAGCGCCGAGAGCAGGACGGCAACACCGACGCCGCAGGAGAACGACCTGGCACCGGCGGCGGTCAACTACGTCAAGTCGCTGCTCGCGACGGCCCTCAAGGTGCCGTGGCAGCGCATCGACGCCGACCTCCCGATGGAGCGCTACGGCATCGACTCGGTGATGGCGCTGACCATGACCGCGAGGCTGGAGGAGGTCTTCGGACGCCTGCCCAAGACGCTCTTCTTCGAGTACCAGAACATCACCGCCCTGGCCGGGTACTTCCTCGCCGCGCACGAGACCCGCCTGCGCGAGCTGCTGGGGGCCGAAGCCGCCACGGCCGTGGCCGGGACGCCGGTGTCAGGGCCCGCGCCCCGGGCGGCCCTCACCGCGGCGCCCGCGGCGTTCACAGCGCCCGCTCAGGGAGTCGCTTCCGCGGCCGCCCCCGCGGCGGCCGTGCCGCCCGCGGCCGACATCGCGATCATCGGTCTCGGCGGGCGCTACCCGCAGGCCCGCAACCTGCGCGAGTTCTGGCGCAACCTGTCCGACGGCAGGGACAGCATCGTCGAGATCCCCAGCGACCGCTGGGACCACAGCCTCTACCACGACACGGACCCCTCGCAGCCCGGCAAGACGTACTGCAAGTGGGGCGGGTTCCTCGACGACATCGACCGGTTCGACCCCCAGTTCTTCAACATCTCGCCCCGCGAGGCCGAGGTGGTCGACCCCCAGGAGCGGCTGTTCCTGGAGTGCGTCTACGAGACACTGCAGGACGCCGGGTACACGCGGCAGGCCCTGCGCGAGTACCGCTCGAACGGCGTCGACGGCAACGTCGGCCTGTTCGTGGGCGTGATGCACGACGAGTACCAGCTCTACGGCGTCGGCGGGCAGGGCGTCGAGAGCCCCCAGGTGATACCGGGCAACTCGGCCTCGATCGCCAACCGCGTCTCGTACTTCTGCGACTGGCACGGGCCGAGCGTCACGGTCAAGACGATGTGCTCCTCGTCGCTGACGGCATTGCACCTGGCGTGCCAGAGCCTGCGGGTCGGTGACTGCGAGGTGGCGGTCGCGGGCGGGGTCAACCTGTCGCTGCACCCCGCCAAGTACCTGCTGCTCGGGCAGACCGGGTTCGCGTCCAGCCGGGGCATGTGCGAGAGCTTCGGCAGCGGCGGCGACGGCTACGTGCCGAGCGAGGGCGTGGGTGCCGTGTTGCTCAAGCCGCTCGACCGGGCCATCGCCGACGACGACCGGATCTACGGCGTCATCAAGTCCACCGCCGTCAACCACGGCGGCAGGACCAACGGCTACACGGTCCCCAACCCCAACGCCCAGGCCGCCACGATCGCGTCCGCCCTGGACAGGGCCGGCGTCGACGCCCGTACGGTCAGCTACGTCGAGGCGCACGGCACCGGCACCGAACTCGGTGACCCCATCGAGATCGCGGGCCTGACCAAGGCGTTCTCCCGGGACACCGACGACCGCCAGTTCTGCGCGATCGGCTCGGTGAAGAGCAACATCGGGCACTGCGAGAGCGCGGCGGGAATCTCCGCGCTGACCAAGGTCCTGCTCCAGCTCCAGCACCGCAAGCTGGTGCCTTCGCTCCACGCCGAGGTCCTCAACCCGCACATCGACTTCGCCGAGACGCCCTTCCGGGTGCAGCGCGAGGCGGCCGAGTGGAAGCGACCGACGGTCACCACGGCCGACGGCCGGGTGCGGGAGTACCCCCGCATCGCGGGCATCTCCTCGTTCGGCGCCGGCGGCTCGAACGCGCACGTTATCGTCTCGGAGCACGCACCGGCCGAGACGGCCGCCCCGAAGCCGGCGGCCGACCCGCTGTCGTCCGTCGTGGTCGTGTCCGCGCGGACCGCCGAACAGCTGCGGGAGTCCGCCCAGCGGCTGCTCGACTGGGCGGAGGAGGAGCGGATCACCGAGGCCGACCTGCCCGACATCACGTACACGCTCCAGGTGGGGCGCGAGCACATGGACGAGCGGCTGGCGTTCGTCGCCGGGTCCGTGGCGGAGTTCGTCGCCGGGCTCCGCGCCCACCTCGAGAACGGCGAGGCCGCCGGGCCGTCCGGGCTGTACCGGGGCAAGGCCCAGCGCTCGACGACCGCCGTGTCGTCGCTGTTCGACGACGAGGACATGGCCGGTGTCGTCGACGCCTGGCTGCGCAAGCGCAAGCTCGACAAGCTCCTGGAGCTGTGGGTCAACGGGCTGAGCCTGGACTGGCGCGCCTGCTACGCGACTGTGCCGCGCCGCGTCGCGCTGCCGACGTACCCCTTCGCGCGCAAGCGGTCCTGGATTCCGGGGAGCGCCCGTCAGGAGAGCGCGACGGACGTCCCGGCGCGTACTGCGGCGAAGCCCGGCGCCGCGCCGAAGCCCGGCGGGGAGCAGAAGGCCGCCCCGGCGGCGAAGCTCGCCCCGGTGGTGCCGGAAGCGCCGAAGGCGAGGGCGGTCGAGCCCGCCCGTACCACGGTGCAGTCCGGTACCGGCGTGACGTCGAAGCCGCGGGGCATCGGCCTCGCACCGCTCGGCGGCGCCGCGCAGGCGCCCACGCGGAGTTCCGTGCCGTCCGGGGCCCTCACCGTCCACGAGAGGGCCGCCGAACCCGCCCCGGCCCCGGTCCGGGCTCCGGCGGTGGCCCCGGTCGCGGGCCCGGACGAGGAGACCCTCACCGCCGAGCTGACCGCGCTCCTCGCCGAGGCCCTGTACCTGGCCGAGGACGAGATCGACCCGGAAGCGAACTTCACCGACCTGGGGCTCGACTCGATCGTCGGCGTGGAGTGGATCAAGGCGATCAACAAGCGGTACGGGCTGGGGCTGGCGGCCACCAGGCTCTACGACACGCCCACCGTCACCGGTCTCGCCGCCCACCTCAAGTCCCTGCTGCCCACGGCCCAGGAGCGTCCGCGGGCGCAGACAGAGCCGCGGGCGCAGGCCGAGCCGCGGGCGCAGGCCGAGCCGCGGGCGCAGGCCGAGCCGCAGGTCCGTGAGGAGCCGGTCGCGGTCGTCACCGAGACCGTTGTCGCGGCCGGTCCCGTCCTCGACGAGGACCAGGTGCGGGCCGAACTCCTGACCAGCCTCGCCGAAGCCCTGTACCTGTCCGAGGACGAGCTGGAACTGGACCGCAACTTCACCGAATTCGGACTCGACTCGATCGTCGGCGTGGAGTGGATCAAGGCGATCAACAAGCGGTACGGCATCGCCCTGCAGGCCACCAAGCTCTACGACCACCCGTCCGTCCTGGAACTCGCCGCCCGTGTGGTCGAGGAGGTCGCGAAGGCGGGCGGAGCCGGGCAGCCGCACAAGGTGACGGCCCCCGCCGCCGCGCCCGCTCAGGCTCCGGTTCCCGTTCCCGCCCCGGCCCCCGTACGAGAGCCGGTGGTTGAGCCGGAGCCCGTTCCCGTTCCCGTTCCCGCTCCGGCCCCCGCCCCGGAGCGGATCCGGTCCGCCGCCCCCGCCGACGCGATCGCCGTCGTCGGCATGGCGGGCAAGTACCCGCTCGCCGACGACCTGGACGACTACTGGGACAACCTGGCGAACGGGCGCGACTGCGTCCGGGAGATCCCGGCGTCCCGGTGGGATGTCGACAAGTACTACGACCCGCGGCCGAACCAGCCCGGCAAGGTCTACTGCAAGTGGATGGGGCTGCTCGACGACGTCGACGTCTTCGACCCGCTGTTCTTCGGCATCCCGCCGGCCGAGGCCGAGGCGATGGACCCGCAGCAGCGGCTGTTCCTCCAGGAGGCGTACCACGCGTTCGAGGACGCGGGGTACGACGTCCAGGGGCTGAGCGGCCAGAAGTGCGGCGTCTACCTGGGCATCATGAGTAACGAGTACAGCGCGCTCGTACGGGAGCACGGCGGCGACGCCGGCTCGGCAACCAGCAACAGCAACGCCATCACGGCCGCGCGCATCGCCTACATCCTCAATCTCCGGGGCCCGGCGATCGCCCTCGACACCGCCTGCTCGTCCTCGCTGGTCGGCACCCACCTCGCGACCCAGGCGCTGCGCAGCGGCGAGATCGACATGGCGCTGGTCGGCGGGGTCACCCTCTACCTGACTGCGGAGTCCTACATCAGCATGTGCGGTGCGGGCATGCTGGCGCCGGACGGCAGGTGCAAGACCTTCGACAACGCCGCCGACGGGTTCGTGCCCGGCGAGGGCGTGGGCGCGCTCGTCCTCAAGCGGCTCGCGGACGCCGAGCGCGACGGGGACACCATCCACGGCGTCATCAGCGGCTCCGGCATCAACCAGGACGGGCGGACCAACGGCATCACCGCGCCGAACGCCGCCAGCCAGCGGGAGCTCCAGCAGGACGTGTACGAGCGGTACGGCGTGGACCCCGGCTCCATCGGCTACGTCGAGATGCACGGCACGGGCACCAAGCTCGGCGACCCGATCGAACTGGAGGCACTGGCCTCCGTGTACCGCGAGAAGACGGAGAGGGTCGGCTACTGCGCGATCGGTTCGGTCAAGAGCAATGTGGGCCACACGTCGGCCGCCGCGGGCGTGGCCGCCGTCCAGAAGACGCTGCTCTGCATGAAGAACAAGCAGCTGGTGCCGACGCTGCACTTCGACACCCCCAACGAGCACTTCGACTTCGAGAACTCGCCGTTCTACGTGAACACCGAGCTGGTGCCGTGGAAGGTGGGCGCCGGTGAGACCCGTCGCGCGGCCGTCAGCTCCTTCGGCTTCAGCGGCACGAACGCCCATCTGGTGCTGGAGGAGTACGACTCCGGGGACGAGGGCACCGAGCCGGTGGCGAGTGCCGGGACGTCGGTCTTCGTCCTGTCGGCGCAGGGCGAGGAGCAGCTCGGGGCCGTCGCCGAGCGGATCAGGGACCACGTCGCGGCGCACCCGTCCGTGGCCCTGCGGAACCTGGCGTACTCGCTCCAGACGGGGCGGGAGGCGATGACGTGGCGGCTGGCCTTCGCCGCCGCGACGCGCGGGGAGTTCGTGGAGAAGGTGACGCGGTACCTCGCGGGCGGCCCGGCCGACGGGCTGTTCACCGGACGGGTCAGAGTCCGCAGGGGCAAGGCCGCGTCCGCGGGGCAGGAGCCGGTCGTCCCCGCGGGCAGCGCCCTGACCACCGAGCATGCCGAGGAGCTGGCGGACCGCTGGGTCCGGGGCGCCGCGGTCGACTGGACACTGCTCTACCCGCAGGGCAAGCCGCGCCGCGTACCGCTGCCCGCCTACCCCTTCGCGCGTGAGCGCTACTGGCTCGGACCGCCCTCGGCGGCCCCCGCTGAGGCCCCCGCCGCGGCTGCGCCCGTGGCCGACGCCCGGGCCACGGCACGGCCCGTGGCCGGCGACCCGAATCCGGGAACGAACGTGCTGCTCAAGCCCGTCTGGGACGCGGTGCCCCGCCCCGAGCCGGTGAACACGGCCGGACCCGGCGGCCGGGTCGTCGTGATCGGCGGGACCGGACAGTGGGAGCGGATCAGCGCGGTCCTGCCCGCCGCCGAGCGGTTCCCGGTCAGCGCCGCCGACACCGTGGAGACGCTCGCCGAGCGGCTCCTGGCACTGGACGGACCGGTCGACCACCTCATCTGGGCCCCCGCCCCGGCCGAGGCCGCGGCAGGCGCCGACGACGCGCTGGTCGAGGCGCAGGAGGGCGGCCTGTACGCCTGCTTCCGCACGCTCAAGGCACTGCTGCGCACGGGCCACGGCAAGCGCCCGCTGGAGGTGACCCTCCTGACGGAGCGCAGCCAGCGGGTGCGGCGGGGTGAGCACGTGGACCCGACCCACTCCGGCGTGCACGGCCTGCTGGGCTCCGTGGCGAAGGAGTACCCCGGCTGGAACGTCCGCCTGGTCGACCTGGGCGGTGGCGGTGACCTGCCGCTGGCCGAGGCCCTGGCCCTGCCCCAGGCCGAGCGTGGCAGCGTCTGGGCGCACCGCAGGAACCGCTGGTACCTGCAGGCACTCGTACCGCTGCAGGGAGCGTCCCAGGAGTCTCCGGACCGTCCGGTGTACCGCCAGGGAGGCACCTACGTCGTGATCGGCGGCGCGGGCGGTATCGGCGAGGCGTGGACGGAACACCTGATCCGCGCCCACGGCGCCCACGTCGTGTGGATCGGCAGGCGGGAGGAGGACGCCGAGATCCGCGAAAAGCTGCGGAGGCTGGCGGGGTTCGGCCCCGCGCCCGGCTACGTGCGGGCCGACGCGGCCGACCGGCAGTCGCTGCAGCGCGCCTACGAGCAGATCAAGCGGAGCCACCCGGTCGTCAACGGGGTGGTCCACTCCGCGATCGTCCTGCTGGACCAGAGCATCGAGCGGATGGACGAGGAGCGCTTCCGCGCCGCCGTCACGGCCAAGGTCGACGTCAGCGTGCGGATGGCGCAGGTGTTCGGGGGCGAGCCGCTGGACTTTATGCTGTTCTTCTCCTCCATGAACTCGTTCATGAAGGCGCCCGGTCAGTCCAACTACGTGGCTGGTTCGGTCTTCGAGGACGCATTTGCCCAATACCTGGCGGGGACGACTTCGCTCCCCACGAAGATCATCAACTGGGGTTACTGGGGTGGTGTCGGCGTCGTCGCCACCCCCGAGCACCAAGAGCGCATGACCAGGGCGGGAGCGGGCTCCATCACGCCCGCTGACGGCATGTCGGCTCTCGACGTTCTTCTCGCCGGAGCATTCGGCCAACTCGGCTTGGTCAAGGACATGGGGGGTAACGCGTAGATGTGGGGCATAATCCGCAAGGAGACCATCGCCACGGCCCGGACGGGCGTCCCGGTGCAACTGGACCGGCTGTGCCGGGACATCGCGGCCGGCACGGAAGTCCCCCTCGCCGCGGTTCCCGGTGACGCGGACGCGGCCGTCGACGAGGACCTGCTCGGCAGGCTCCTGCTCGACCAGCTGCGCACCGCCGGGCTGTTCGCGGGCGACGACGGTCCCTCGACGGACGAGGCGATCGCCGGGCTGCCCGTCGGCGACGAGCTGCGCCGCTGGGCCGCCGAGTCGGTGCGGCAGCTGCGGATACGCGGCCATCTCCAGGCAGAGCCGGCCACCTTGCGGCCGGGCGGCGCGGACAGCGGCCGTGACCCGTGGGCGGAGTGGGCGGAACGGAGCGCCCGCTGGGCCGCCGACGCCGACCTGCGCGCGCAGGTCGTCCTCCTCGACACCACGCTCAGGGCACTGCCCCGCATCCTCACGGGCGCCGTCCCGGCCACCGATGTCCTGTTCCCCCGCTCCTCGTTGGAGCTGGTCGAGGGGATCTACAAGGGCAACGCCGTCACCGACCTCTTCAACGGAGTGCTGGCCGACACGGCCGCCGCGGTCGCGCGCGCCATCGTGGGGAGCGACCCCGGGGCCCGTATCAGAATCCTGGAGATCGGCGCAGGCACGGGCGGCGGCAGCCAGAAGGTCTTCCAGCGGCTGGAGCCGCTCGCGTCCCACGTGGAGACCTACTGCTACACCGACCTGTCGCGGTCGTTCCTCATGCACGCCGAGCAGGAGTACGGACCGAAGTACCCCTACCTGGACTACCGGCTGCTCGACGTCGAGAAGCCGCTGGCGGCCCAGGGCGTCGAATTCGGCAGCTTCGACCTCGTGCTGGCCACGAACGTCCTGCACGCCACGAGGGACATCCGCAGGACGCTGCGCAACGCCAAGGCGGCGCTCAAGGAGAACGGCGTCCTGCTCGCCAATGAGATATCGGCGAACTCCCTCTTCACCCACCTGACGTTCGGACTGCTGACGGGGTGGTGGCTGTACGAGGACGCCGAGCTGCGCATCCCCGGCTGCCCTGGCCTGTCCCCCGAGTCCTGGGCGGAGGTGCTGGAGGACGAGGGCTTCGACGCCGTGTCGTTCCCGGCGGAAGGCCTGCACGGCATGGGGTACCAGATCGTCGCCGCGCAGAGCGACGGCGTGATCCGGCAGGAGACTGAGCAGACCGCCGCGGCCCGGCGGGACGAACGGAGCCCGCAGGCCGTCGCGGCGGAACGGCCCGCGCGCCGCGCCCCGGTCACCGGCGCCGGCCCCGGGCACGGGGCGGCGGTCCCCGACGGCGCGCTGGAGCAGCACGTCAGCGACATCGTCTTCGACCAGCTCGCCCAGGCCCTCAAGGTCGACAGGGCCCGGATCGACGCCGACGACGCCTTCATGGACTACGGCGTCGACTCCATCATCGGCGTACGGCTCATCCACGAGATCAACGAGCGGCTCGGCGTCGACCTGGCCACCACCGACCTGTTCGACCACCCCTCGGTCCGGCAGCTGACGGCGTACGTACTCGACGAGCACCGGGAGCGGGCCGCCGCCTCCCTGCCACTCGCGCCGACGGCCGTCGCCGCCGGGCCCGAGCAGCCCCCGGCGGAGCCCGCACCGCCCGACACCGACCCGCTCGGCGCGGATTCCGTCCGCACGGCTCCGGACGACGCCGTGCCCGCGGGCGCCGCGCGGCCGTCCGCCCCGGGCCGCGAACCGATCGCGATCGTCGGCATGAGCGGCAGGTACGGCGGCTCACCGGGCGTCGACGAGCTGTGGGAGCACCTGGTGCGCGGGGACAACCTCGTAGAGGAGGTCACCCGCTGGCACCTGTCCGACCCGCCCCCGGGCGCCCCCGGGTGCAGGCACGGCAGCTTCGTCGACGACCACGACCGGTTCGACCCGGCCTTCTTCAACCTCTCCGGCGTCGAGGCCACCTACATGGACCCCCAGCAGCGGGTGTTCCTCGAAGAGGCGTGGAAGGCGCTGGAGGACGCGGGTTACGCCGGGAACGCCGCCCGCGGCAAGCGCTGCGGCGTGTACGTCGGCTGCCAGGAGAGCGGGTACACCGCGCTCTTCGGCGACGAGGCCCCGGCACCGGCCATGTGGGGCAACGCGCTCTCCGCGCTGCCCGCGCGCATCTCGTACCACCTCGACCTGCAGGGCCCCGCGGTCGCCGTCGACACCGCGTGCTCCAGCTCGCTGGTCGCCATCCACCTGGCCTGCCAGGGCCTTTGGGGCGGCGAGACCGAGATGGCGCTGGCGGGCGGCGTCTCCATCCAGTGCACCCCGCAGTTCTACCTGCTCGCGGGCCGGGCCGGGATGCTCTCCCCGACCGGCCGCTGCCACACCTTCGACGACCGCGCCGACGGGTTCGTGCCGGGCGAGGGAGCCGGGGTGGTCGTCCTCAAGAGGCTTGCCGACGCCCTCGTGGACGGGGACCACATCCACGGCGTCATCAGCGGATCCGGGATCAACCAGGACGGCGCGTCCAACGGCATCACCGCGCCGAGCGCCAAGTCCCAGGAGCGCCTGGAGACGTCCGTCTACGACGCGTTCGGGATCGACCCCGACGGCATCCAGCTGGTCGAGGCGCACGGCACGGGCACCAAGCTCGGCGACCCCATCGAGTACCACGCGCTGAAGCGGGCCTTCGGCCGCTACACCGACCGGCGGGAGTTCTGCGCGCTGGGTTCGGTCAAGTCCAACCTCGGGCACACCACCACCGCAGCCGGCGTCGCAGGGGTCATCAAGATCCTGCTCTCGCTGCGGCACCGGCGCATCCCGCCGTCGATCAACTTCGAAGTGGGCAACTCCCACATCGACTTCACCGACAGCCCCTTCTACGTCAACACCGAGGACCGCCCCTGGGAGCCGGGCGCGGACGGCAAGCGCCGCGCCGCCGTCAGCTCGTTCGGCGTCAGCGGCACCAACGCCCACATGGTGATCGAGGAGGCACCGCAGCGCGCCCGGCACGCGAGCGCCCACCCGGCGCACCTCGTCACGCTGTCGGCGGACAGCGCGGAGCAACTGCGCGAGCAGGCCGAACGGTTGGCCGCGCACTGCGCCGCCAACCCCGGGCTCGACCCGGGCGGCGTGAGCTTCACCCTGCTGCTCGGGCGCAGGCACCTGACGCACCGCCTGGCCTGCGTGGCGCGCGACCAGGACGACGTCGTGAGCGCGCTGCGCCAGTGGCTGGCCACAGGGTCGAGCCCGCAGGTGCACGTCGGCGGGCCCGCCGAGCGCGGACAGGGCGAGCGGGCCTCCCTGAAGAGCTACGGCAACGACTGCGTACGCCGCTCCGTCTCGGCCACCGACGCCGGGGCCCGTACCGAGCTGCTGTCGACGGTCGCCGACCTCTACGCGCAGGGGTACGACCTCGACTACGCCGGGCTGTTCGCCGAGCGGCGGCCCGTGCGCGTGCCGCTGCCGACCTACCCGTTCGCACGCGACCGCTACTGGGTGCCCGAAGCGCCGCGCCCGGCGGCGGGGCCGGCACCCTCGGCACCGCACCCGCTGCTGCACGTCAACGCCTCGACGCTGCGCGCGCAGCGCTACGAAACCACGTTCACCGGCGGCGAGTACTTCCTCACCGACCACGTGGTGAAGGGGCAGAAGGTCCTGCCGGGCGTCGCCTGCCTGGAGATGGCCAGGGCGGCCGCCGAACTGGCCGAGCCAAACCGCGATCCGGCGGGGCTGACGCTGCGCAACGTCGTGTGGGCGCGCCCCGTGACGGTCGGTGGGAGCCCGGTGACGCTCGCCACGGCGCTCACCCCCGGCAGCCGGGACGAGATCGACTTCGCGATCACCGGCGCGGACGGTGCGGTACACAGCCAGGGCCAGGTGGTCCACGGGCCCGGCAGCACCCCGTCCGTGCTCGACGTCGAGCGGATCAGGGCCGCGTGCGACCGCGCCGAACTCGACGCCGGACAGCTGTACCCGCTGTACGAGCGCATCGGCTTCGAGTACGGCCCCGCGCACCGCGGTGTCGAGCGCCTGCACATCGGCCACGACGAGGTCCTGGTGCGGCTCGCGCAGCCCGGCTCGGTGCGCGACACCCTGGACGCGTTCGTGCTGCACCCCAGCCTGCTCGACTCGACGCTCCAGGGCTCCCTGGGCATGGGGGCGGCGTCCGCGCCGGAAACCGCCCTGGAGGTCGCGGGGATGAAGCCGTCGCTGCCGTTCGCCCTGGACGAGCTGGAGATCCTCGGCCCGTGCACGGAGGACATGTGGGCGTGGATCCGCTACAGCCCCGGCACGGCGAAGGACGGCAAGGTCTTCAAGCTGGACATCGACCTCTGCGACGAGCGGGGCTCGGTGCGGGCCCGGGTGAAGGGCATCTCCTACCGTGTCCTGGACGAGCAGCCCGGCGACACGTGCGTCACCTTCCTGCCCGTGTGGGAGAGGACGGTGCGGGCCGCCGCCGAGGCGTGGCCCGCGCGGCACGTCGTGCTGCTGTGCGACATGCCCGAGCTGGCCGACGCGTTCGCGGCCCGGCACCCGTCCGCCGACGTACTGCGCCTGACCTCGGCCGTGCCCGGGACGGCCGAGCGCTTCACCGAGTACGCCGTCGCGGCGCTGGAGCACGTCCGGCAGATCATGCCGGGCTCGGCGCGGCAGGACGTACTGGTACAGCTCGTCGTTCCCGAAGACGGTGACCGGGCACTGGCGCTCGGCCTGCTCGGACTGCTGAAGTCCGCGCGGGCCGAGGACCCCGCCCTGCGGGTGCGGGCCGTGCTCGTCGACGCGGGCGACAGCGCCGAGCACCTGGTCACCCAGGTGACCGAGGCCGCCCGGCGGGCCGAAGGCGACTGCGTACGCTTCCGGGGCGGCGGGGCCGAGGTGCTGACCTGGGCCGAGCACACGGCGCCGGCGGAGCGGCGGGTCCCGTGGAAGAACGGCGGCGTCTACCTGGTCACGGGCGGGCTCGGCGGCATCGGCACGCTCGTCGCCGCCGACATGGCCGCCGAGGTCGGCGACGTCACCGTCGTCCTGGCGGGCCGCTCACCGCTGGGTCTCGAGCAGGAGGCGCTCATCGCGCGGTGGCGCGGGCAGGGTGCGGACGTGCGCCACGCCCGCGTCGACGTCGGTGACGCCGCGGCGGTCAGGGCCCTGGTCGACGGGATCGTCCGGGACCACGGCGCCCTGCACGGCGTCGTCCACGGCGCCGGTGTCGTCAGGGACAACTTCCTCGGGCGCAAGACGCCGCAGGAGTGCCGCGAGGTGCTCGCGCCGAAGGTGGCGGGCGTGGTGAACCTGGACGAGGCCACCAAGGACCTGCCGCTGGACTTCTTCGTCACGTTCGCCGCTGCCGCCGGGGTGTTCGGCAACACCGGGCAGGCCGACTACGCCGCCGCCAACGCCTTCCTGGACGCCTACGCGCACCACAGGCGCGGCCTCGTGGAGCAGGGCCTGCGGTCCGGCGCCAGCGTGTCCGTCGACTGGCCCCTGTGGGCCGACGGCGGGATGCGTGTAGACGAGCGCACCGAGTCGGTGATGCTCGAGCGCCTCGGCATGGCGCCGATGCGGGCCGAGACGGGCATCCAGGCGCTCTACGCGGCCCTCGACGCGGCGCACACCCAGGTCCTGGTGATCGCGGGCGACGCCACGAGGATCAGGCGTACGGTGCTCCGCGAGGAACCGCGGCCGGGACGGTCCCCGGCCCTCCCGGCGGCGGACCGTCCGCGCGCCGCCACCGACCGCGCCGCCACCGACCGCGCCGCCACCGACCGCGCCGCCACCGGCACCGGGGCCGCCCACGCCAAGGTCGTCGGCCATCTGCGCACCGTCATCTCGGAGGCCGTCCAGGTCCCGGCGCACCGCCTCGACCCGGCCGCGCCCTTCGAGCGGTACGGCATCGACTCGGTGCTGGCGCTGACCATCACCGACCGGCTGGAAGCCGACTTCGGCTCGCTGTCCAAGACGCTGCTGTTCGAGCACCAGTGCGTCGACGACCTCGCCCGGTACTTCCTCGGCACCCACGCGGACGCGCTGGAGCCGGTCCTGGGCATCGGCGCCGCAGCGGAGCATCCGGTCGCCGCACCGCCCGCGCGGTCGCACGCCGCGCCCGAGCCCTCCGTACGGGCGGCCGAGACCTCCGTACGCCAGGCTGAGCTCCCCCTACGACCGGCCGAACCCCACGGACCCCGCGAAGAGGAAGCGATCGCGGTCGTCGGACTCGCGGGCCGCTACCCCGGGGCCGCGGACCTGGACGAGCTGTGGGAGAACCTGGTCACCGCCCGCGACTGCGTCACCCAGGTGCCCGCGGACCGCTGGGACCACGAACAGGTCACCGGCGAGCCGGGCGAAGCCCTCCCGTGGGGCGGCTTCCTCGACTCCGTCGCCGACTTCGACGCACTGCTGTTCAACGTCGCGCCCAGCGAGGCAGCGATCATGGACCCGCAGACCCGGATGTTCCTCGAATGCGTGTGGACCCTGCTGGAGAACTCCGGATACACCCGGGAGAGGCTGCGGGCCAGGCACGGCGGCCGGGTCGGCGTCTACGTCGGCACCATGTACCAGCAGTACCAACTGCTGCCGTCCGACGCCGTCCACGAGTCCATCACGTCGGTGGTGTCCGCCGGCGCCGTCGCGAACCGGGTCTCGCACTTCTTCGACCTGCGCGGGCCGAGCATGGCGGTCGACACCACGTGCTCCTCGTCGCTGGTGGCCATCCACATGGCGTGCGAGGAACTGCGCCGTGGCGGCAGCGAACTCATGGTCGTCGGCGGCGTCAACCTCTCGCTCCACTCCAAGAAGTACCGAGGGCTGCGCATGACGGGGCTGATGGGCAGCAGCCCGGACAGCAGGGCCTTCCTCGACGGCGACGGGTTCGTCCCGGCGGAGGGCGTCGGCGCGGTCCTGCTCAAGCCCCTGTCCCGGGCCGTCAGCGACGGTGACGAGGTCCTGGCGGTGATCAGGTCCAGCGCGGTCAACCACAAGGGCCGTACGAACGGCCCCATGGTGCCCAGCGTCGAGCAGCAGGAAGAGCTGGTGGAGGAGAACCTGCGCAGGGCAGGGGTCCACCCGCGCACCGTCAGCTACGTCGAGGCGTCCGCCAACGGCTCGCAGCTTGGCGACGCCATCGAGTTCGCGGCCCTCAGGAACGTCTTCGGCCGGTACACGCCCGACGAGGGGTTCTGCGCCCTGGGCACCGTCAAGTCCACGATCGGCAACCTCGAAGCCGCGTCGGGCGTCGCCCAGCTCAGCAAGGTCGCCCTGCAGATGCGGCACGGCAGGATCACCCCGCCGCTGCTGCGCGGCGGGCTCAACCCGGGACTCCGGCTCGACGGGACCGCGTTCTACCTGCCGGAGCAGGCCACGCGGTGGGACCGGCCCGTGGCCGAGATCGACGGAGTACGACGGGAGTACCCGAGGCGCGCGACCATCAGCGCCTTCGGGGCGGGCGGTTCCAACGCCCACCTGGTCGTCGAGGAGTACCTCCCCGCGGCCGACGGGCGGGAGCCCGCCGCCGCCGCGCGTGAGCCGCGGGTCGTGGTCCTCTCGGCCCGCACCGCGGACCGGCTGCGGGCCCACGCCCGCCGGGTGCTGGACTTCGTGCGGACGCAGGCCGAGGTGTCCGTCACCGATCTCGCGTACACGCTCCAGCGCGGACGGGAGGCCATGGAGCACCGGCTGGCCCTGGTCGCCGAGGACGTGAAGCAACTCGTCGGCGCCCTCGAGCACTTCCTGGGGGACGAGGCGGCGGACACGGCGCCGGTTCCGCTCTTCACCGGTGACACCAGGCGCGACGGTGCGGACATCGGCGCGCTGCTGACCGGGTCGGCGGGTGAGGCGCTCGTCCAGCAGCTCCTCGCCGAGAACCGGCCGCAGGACGTCGCACTGTTCTGGGCGCGGGGAGGCGCGGTGCCCTGGGACCGCGTCCAGGGTGCGGGCCGGTTGCTCCCGGCGCTGCCCACCTACCCCTTCGACCGGCAGCGGCACTGGCTCAATCCCGGCCCGGCGGCGGACGGGACGGCGACCGCGGCGCCGCGCCCGGAGGCCCGGGAACCGGTAGGGGGAGCGGACACCCCGCGATCGGCGCCGCGCCCCGCACCGGACGGCATCCCGGCCGTCGTCGCGGGACTGCTCGGCCTGCCCATGGCGGACCTCGACCTCGACACGCCGTTGGAGGACCTCGGCTTCAGCTCCGTCCTGGCCACCCAACTGCTCCAGCGGATCCAGCGGTTCGCCCCCGAGGCGGGCCTGCGGGAGCTGGCCGACTGCCGGACGACACGGGACCTGGTGCGCCGGTTCGGGGCCGCGACCCGGCCGGACCCGGCGGCGCCCGGGGAGGCTTCGGGCGAACTGACGGCGACCGAACCGGCGGAGCTGCCGGAGGTCGTGCACCTCAACGGCAGCAGCCGGGGCAGGCCGGTCTTCTGGTTCCACGGCGGTCTCGGCGGCGTCGAGGCGTACGGCGCCGTCGCCGACAGCATCGAGCGGCCCTTCTACGGCATCCAGGCCAAGGGCTGGATGACCGACAGCGAGCCGCTGACGGGCATTCTCGCGATGGCGGCCCACTACGCCGCCATCATCCGGGCCGTCCAGCCGGAGGGCCCGTACGACCTGGGCGGATACTCGCTCGGCGGCATGCTGGCCTACGAGGTCGCGCGGCAGTTGCAGGAAGCGGGCCGTGCCGTCGAGACGATCACCATGCTCGACACGATGTACGCCGACGAGGTCAAGGCCAGGACCATGTCGCGCAAGGACATGGTGCTCCAGCAGGTGAACGCGCTGCTGCAGGCCGGAGCCAGGCCCACGGGCCCCGACGCGCCCCCGGCGTTCATCGCGGGCTATGAGGTGGACCTGAGCCGCGACGCCGACGAGCTGCTGGACGAACTGCTGCCGCTCGCCCGGCAGCGGGGACTCGTCGGCGGGACGGCGGCGGTGCGCGAGCGCATCGAGCAGAACATCCGCGTCCTGGAGGCGTACCGGGTACTGGAGTACGAAGTGGCGCCGCTGCCCCGACCCGACTCCGTGACCTGCTTCTACTTCCGTAACGGCAGCGGTCTCTTCTACGGAGACCTGGAACCGGTGCTGTCGACCCAGGACGACGGCAAGGCGTTGGACCACGTCGTGTACTGGGGCGAATGGGAGCGGCGCATCCCCGACTTCCACCGCACCGACGTCGACTCGTCGAACCACTTCGTGATGCTCAGCGACGAGGCTTCGCTGTCCGTCATCCGCGCCTTCTGCAAGGTGTTCTACTCCAGCGGCCGGGAGAAGACCCGGATCACCAACGCCAAGAAGTGGGTGGGCCGTCGCGCCAAGCGGCCGGCCCCGGACGCGGTGAACACGCACGCACACCGCCATGGTGGCAAGAAGTAAGAGAGGGCTCGCCGTGAAGACGTACGTTTTCCCCGGTCAGGGATCACAGAAGAAGACGATGGGAGGCACCCTGTTCGACGAGTTCGAGTCGCTCACCCGGGCGGCCGACTCGATCCTGGGCTACTCCATCAAGGAATTGTGCCTGGAGGATCCGGACAACCGGCTGAACCGGACCGAGTTCACCCAACCCGCCCTCTACGTCGTCAACGCGCTGTCGTACTACAAGAAGCTGCAGGAGTCGGAGCGGCCGGACTTCCTCGCCGGTCACAGCCTCGGGGAGTTCAACGCCCTGCTGGCGGCCGAGTGCTTCAGCTTCGAGACCGGACTGCGGCTGGTGCGCAAACGGGGCGAGCTGATGGCCCGGGCGCAGGAGGGGGCGATGGCGGCCGTGCTCAACGCGTCGGCACAGGAGATTCGTACCATCCTCGACGACAACGGGCTCACCTCGATCGACCTGGCGAACTTCAACTCCGCTTCACAGATAGTGATCTCGGGCCCGCCGGAGGACATCAAGGCGGCCAAGCCGCTCTTCCAGTCCGGAAAACACCTGTTCGCCCCGCTGAACACCAGTGGTGCCTTCCACTCGCGGTACATGGAGCCGGCGCGCCAGGAGTTCTCCCGCTTCCTGGACACCGTGACCTTCTCCCCGCAGAAGGTTCCGGTCATCTCCAACGTGACGGCCCGTCCGTACGAGGACCACCGGGCCAAGGAACTGCTGGCCGGGCAACTGACCGGCGCGGTGCGCTGGTCGGACAGCGTGCAGTACCTTCTCGGGCTGGGCGAGATGGAGTTCAAGGAGCTGGGGCACGGCAACGTCCTGACCAAGCTGATCAACAAGATCCGTCGGGAGGCGCCGCAGCAGCCCCAGCAGCAACCCCGGCCCACCGCCGCTCAGCCGCCCCTGTCCGCAGAGGAGTTGGTGCGGCAGTGGAACGAGCGGAATCCCGTCGGAACCCGTGTCCGATCCAAGGTCGGCGAATATCAGGACTTGGAGACCGCCACCCCGGCAACGGTGCTTTTCGGCCACCGGGCGGCGGTGTACATGATCGGTTATCGCGGATACTTTGACCTTACTGAGATCGAGTCGGTCAATTAGTGTGGCGCGCCAGGAGGATTGGCGGCAGGCGTGGAACTGCCGTCAGCCAGGGGAGGGAATCTCATGATGCCTGTGGGCATTGAGGCCATGAACGTCTTCGCGGGTACGAGTTACGTGGACGTCAGCAACCTGGCGGTCCACCGCGGACTCGACACCGCCCGGTTCGAGAACCTCCTGATGAAGGAGAAGACCGTCGCGCTGCCGGACGAGGACCCGGTCACGTTCGGGGTCAACGCGGCGAAGCCGATCATCGACGCGCTGAGCGAGGAGGAGCGCGACCGGATCGAAATGGTGATCACCGCGACGGAGTCGTCCTTCGACTTCGGCAAGTCGATGAGCACGTACTTCCACAGTCTGCTCGGTCTGGGGCGCAACTGCCGCCTCTTCGAGATCAAGGTCGCCTGCTACTCGGGTGTGGCCGCCCTGCAGACCGCGGTGAACTTCGTGCTGTCACAGACCTCGCCCGGCGCGAAGGCGCTGGTGATCGCCACGGACCTGACGCGGTTCATGGTGGCCGAGGGCGGTGACGCCCTGTCCGAGGACTGGTCCTTCGCCGAGCCCAGCGGCGGGGCCGGCGCGGTCGCCATGCTCGTCAGCGACAACCCGAAGATCTTCCAGATCGACGTCGGCGCGAGCGGCTACTACGGCCACGAGGTGATGGACACCTGCAGGCCGCTGCCCGACAGCGAGGCGGGCAACGCCGAACTGTCACTGCTGTCCTACCTCGACTGCTGCGAGAACGCCTTCCTGGAGTACCAGCGGCGCGTGGGCCACGTGGACTTCGTCGACACCTTCGGCTACCTGGCGTTCCACACCCCCTTCGGGGGCATGGTCAAGGGCGCGCACCGCAACCTGATGCGCAAGCTGAACAAGGCGCGCCCCGCGGTCATCGAAGAGGACTTCACGCGCCGCATGGGGCCGGGCCTGACGTACTGCCGACGGGTCGGCAACGTCATGGGCGCCACCACGATGCTCTCGCTGGCCAGCACCATCGACAACGCGGACCTGTCCGGCGGCGCCCAGCGCGTGGGGTGCTTCTCCTACGGCTCCGGGTGCTGCTCGGAGTTCTTCAGCGGCGTCGTGCGGCCGGAGAGCCAGCAGCACCTGCGCCGGATGGGCATCGCCGCGTCCCTGGACGACCGGTACGAGCTGGACATGGACCAGTACGATCTGCTGCTCAAGAACAACGACGCGGTCAGGTTCGGCACGCGCAACGTCGAACTCGCCGGCTCCACGCTCCCCGAGGCCAGGGCCTCGCGCAGCCGTGAGCGGCTGTTCCTGAAGCGGATAAACGAGTTCCACCGGGAGTACGAGTGGAGCTCCTGACCGGCGTCGCGTACGAGACCGTCGAGGTCCGGTTCGCCAACGAGATCTGCTTCCTGCGGATCAACCGGCCCGAGGCCGAGAACCGGATCAGCAGCCGCCTGGTCGAGGAGTGCGCGAGGGTCGTCGAACTCTGCGAGCAACACGCCAAGGTGCTCGTCCTCGAAGGCCTGCCCGACTTCTTCTGCACGGGTGCCGACTTCCAGGAGATCAGCTCGGCGCCGCAGGGCGACGGCTACCAGCGGTCGCACGCCGAGGCGCTGTACGACCTCTGGCTGTCGATCGCCCTCGGCTCGTTCGTCTCCGTCGCGCACGTGCGCGGCAGGGTCAACGCCGGGGGAGTGGGCTTCGTGGCCGCCTGCGACGTCGTCCTGTGCGAGGAGAAGACGGTCTTCAGCCTGTCGGAGCTGCTGTTCGGCCTGATGCCCGCGTGCGTGATGCCCTTCCTCATCAGGAAGGTCGGCGTCTCCAAGGCCAACTACCTGACCCTGATGACCCAGCCGGTCACCGCGAGGCAGGCGCTCGACTGGCAGTTGGTGGACGCCTGCGAGGACAACAGCGCCAACCTGCTCCGCAGGCACCTGCTGCGGCTGCGCTACCTGTCGAAGAGCGGCGTCGCGCGTTACAAGAAGTACCTCGGAGCGCTCGACGACAGGCTGGTCGCGTCCCGCGAGAAGGCGATCGAGGCGAACCGTGAGGTGTTCTCCGACCAGGAGAACCTGGCCAGGATCTCGCGTTACGTGCGTACGGGACAGTTCCCCTGGGAGGAGGAGTAGCGCATGCAGGACGATCCGGTGGGCTACACCGACGTCGGCGACGGCGTGGTGCAGATCACCATGCAGGACAGGGAACACAAGAACACCTTCTCCGGCCGGCTCATCAACGGCCTCAGCGAGGCGTTCGAACGGGTGGCGGCCGACAGCCGGTGCAAGGCGGTCGTCCTCACCGGCTACGACAACTACTTCGCCAGCGGCGGCACCAAGGAGAGCCTGCTCCAGATCCAGGATCGCCAGATCAGCTTCACCGACTCCCACATCTACGGGCTCGCCCTGGACTGCCCCGTCCCGGTCATCTCCGCGATGCAGGGCCACGGCATCGGTGGCGGGTTCGCCATGGGGCTCTTCGCCGACTTCGTCGTCCTCAGCCAGGAGAGCGTCTACACGACGAACTTCATGCAGTACGGGTTCACCCCCGGCATGGGCGCGACGCTGATCCTGCCCACGAAGCTCGGCTTCAGCCTGGGCCAGGACATGCTGCTCTCCGCGAGGACCTTCTACGGGCGCGACCTGAAGGAGCGGGGAGTCCCCTTCCCCGTACTGCGGCGCGCCGAGGTCCTGCCCTACGCGCTGGAACTGGCGGAGAACCTCGCAGAGAAGCCGAGGGTGTCCCTCATCACCCTCAAGGACCACCTCGTGTCGGACCTGCGGGCCGAACTCCCCTCGTACATCGAGCGCGAGGTGGCGATGCACGACAAGACCTTCCACCAGCCCGAGGTTCGCGACCTCATCCAATCCCGGTACCTAGGCGGTTGACGAGATGTCCATTCAAGAAGTGTTCGACCTGGTCGTGAAGCACACGTGCGAGGTCATACCCGAACTCGACGGCCACACCTTCGTGGCCACCGACTCGCTGCGCGAGCTGGGGGCCAACTCCATGGACCGGGCGGAGATCATCGTCATGACGCTGGAGGCGTTGTCGCTGTCCGTCCCGCTGGTCGAACTGGCCGGCGCGAACAACATAGGTGAACTGGCGAAACTCATCCATGACAAGTCCTGACCAGCGCGATGTGGTGATCACCGGCCTAGGGGTCACCACCGCGGTGGGGCAGGGCAAGGACGACTTCACCGCAGCGCTCTTCGAAGGCCGCCACGCCTTCGCCCCGATGCGCAGGCCAGGCCGGTCGCTGCCGGGCGACGAGTCGGCGACGCCGTTCCTGGGCGCCGAGATCGCGGAGCTGTCGGTACCCGAGGCGCTCCCCGCCCGGGTGCTGCGCACCGCGTCCCTCTCCGCCCGCGTCGCCCTGGCGACGATCTCCGAGGCATGGCACGAGGCGAGTCCGGACGACGTCGACCCGACCCGCATCGGCCTGGTCGTCGGCGGGTCCAACATCCAGCAGCGGGAGTTGACACAGGCGCACGCCCGGCACGCCGACCACCCCGAGTTCGTACGCCCCACGTACGGCCTCGCCTTCATGGACAGCGACCTCTGCGGTCTGTGCACGGAGCTGTTCCCCGTCCGCGGCTTCGCCCACACGCTGGGCGGGGCCTCGGCCAGCGGCCAGCTCGCCGTCCTGCAGGCCGTGCGGGCCGTGCGGTCGGGCCAGGTCGACGTGTGCATCGCCCTCGGGGCGCTGATGGACCTCTCGTACTGGGAGTTCCTGGCGTTCCGGTCCATGGGCGCCATGGGCTCCGCCCGCTTCGCCGACGACCCGGGCTCGGCGTGCCGGCCGTTCGACCGGCAGCGCGACGGGTTCGTCTTCGGCGAGGCGTGCGGCGCGGTCGTCGTGGAGCGGGAGGGCGCACGCCGCCACCCCGAGCCCTATGCCCGGGTGCTCGGCATGGCCACCGCCGTGGACGGCAACCGCAACCCCGACCCCTCGCTGGCGGGAGAGATCAGCGTCATCGAGGGAGCGCTGGCGGAGGCCGGTCTGACGGCGGGCGACGTCGAGTACGTCAACCCGCACGGGACCGGCTCGGTGATCGGTGACGACACCGAGCTCCGCGCCCTCGCCGAGTGCGGCCTGGGCCACGCGCGGATCAACGCCACCAAGTCGATCACCGGGCACGCGCTGACCGCCGCGGGCGCGGTGGAGGTCGTGGCGACGCTGCTGCAGATGCGGGAGCGGCGGCTGCACCCCACCCGCAACCTGGTGGACCCGGCGGACCCGTCCTTCGGGTGGGTGCGCGAGGAGTCACTGCCGTACGAGTTCGAGACCGCCCTCAGCCTCAGCATGGGGTTCGGCGGCCTGAGCTCGGCGATCTGCCTGCGGAAGTGGCGATGACCAGACCCGTCGTCTTCATGTACTCGGGACAGGGGTCCCAGTACTTCCACATGACGCGTGAGCTGTACGAGCACAACGCCCGCTACCGGCTCTGGCTGGAACACTGCGACGAGATCGCCTCGCCCCTGATCGGGAAGTCGCTGCTGGACACGGTCTTCGACCCCCGGCGGGACAGGAGCGACCCGTTCGACTCCCTGCCGGACTCCAGCGCGGCGCTGATCTGCGTCGAGTACAGCCTCACGCGCGTCGTCCAGGAACTCGGCCACGAGTGCGACTTCCTCCTCGGCTACAGCCTGGGGGAGATCACCGCGGCCGTGGTCGCGGAGGCGCTGCCCCTGGAGGACGGCATCGGCTTCGCGGTGGAGTTCGCGCGGCTGCTGGAGCGATGCAGCCCGCGCTCCGGCATGCTGGCGGTCGTCGGCTCGCAGGGCCTCCTGCGGACGCACGAGTCCCTGTTCGCCGACTGCTGGGTGACGGGGCGCAACTTCGAGGGGAACTTCGTCGTGAGCGGGCGCGCCGCCGACATCGACGTGCTCGAACGCGCGCTGGAGGCCGAGTCGGTCCTGTGCCAGCGGTTGCCCGTCGACTACGGCGTGCACACCGAGCTGATCGACCCCGTCGAGGAGCAGGCCCGGCGCCTCATGGACTCCCTGAGCTTCGCGCCCCCGCAGACCCCCGTCATCTCCTCCGCCACGGCGGAGAGGGTCGACGAGGTGTCGGCCGACGGGATCTGGGCGGCCGTGCGGGAGCCCGTCGAGTTCTCCCGCACCATCGAGAAGGTGACCGCCGCGGGTGGCGCGACGTTCGTCGACCTCGGCCCCAGCGCCACGCTGGCCACCTTCGTGAAGTACATCGTCGGACCGGGCGGCGGCTCCTCGCACGTGAGCGCCGTCAACCGGTTCGGCAACGACGTGAAGTCGATGGACGACTTCCAGGCGTTCATGGCAGCGCTGTGACGTTCCCACACCATCCGTTCGGCACGGTTGCCCGATGTCGACAGAGCATGATGGAGGAGTTGTGCCGATGAGTGACGGCAGCCCGATGCCGAGCGATGCCGAGCAGCAGGCGTTCGAGCAGAACCCGCACCTGCTGTACAGCGCCCTGCGGGCGGAGGCCCCGGTCAGCAAGGTGACCGCGCCAGGCGGCCTCGGCGTGTGGATGGTGACCCGCTACGCTGACGCCCGCCCCGCCTTGAGCAGCACCAAGCTGTCCAAGAACGTCGAGGTCGGACAGAAGGTGATCGAGCAGAACACCGACAACGAGGAAATGCGGCTGATGTTCGCGACCGAGCTGTCGGCGCACATGCTCAACTCCGACCCGCCGGTCCACACCCGCCTGCGCAAGCTGGTCAACAAGGTGTTCACCCCGCGGGCCGTGGAGCGGCTCCGCCCCCGGATCGAGGAGGTCACCACGGACCTGCTCGACGCGATGGAGCGCGAGGGCCGGGTGGACCTGATGACCGCCTTCGCGGCCCCGCTGCCGATCGCGGTGATCTGCGAACTCCTCGGTGTCCCGCTGCTCGACCAGGACAAGTTCCGCGGCTGGGTCGCCGCACAGCTCTCCGGTGACCCGGAGCGGCTCGCCGAAGCCGCACCCGCCCTGCTGGCGTACCTCGACGGACTCGTCGAGAGCAAGCGCACCAACCCCTCCGAGGATCTTCTCACCGACCTGGTGCACGCCAGCGACGGGAACGACAAGCTCAGCGCCCAGGAACTGGTCTCCATGGCGTTCCTGCTGCTCGTCGCGGGCCACGAGACGACGGTGAACCTCATCGGCAACGGCGTGCTCGCGCTGCTGCGCCACCCGGACCAGCTCGCCGCGCTGCGCGCCGACCGCTCGTTGCTCCCCGGCGCCATCGAAGAGTTCCTGCGCTACGAGGGCCCGGTCAACACCGCCTCGCTGCGGTTCACCACCGAGCCGGTCGAGCTGGGCGGGGTCGTCATACCGGAGAACCAGCTCGTGGTGGTCGCCGTCGCATCGGCCAACCGCGACGAGGACCAGTTCCCCGATGGTGACAAGCTGGACATCACCCGGGAGACCGGCGGCCACCTGGCGTTCGGCCACGGCATCCACTACTGCGTGGGCGCCCCGCTGGCCCGCCTTGAGGCCGAGATCGCGTTCGGTCGGCTGCTCGACAGGTTCCCCGACATCCAGCTGGACGTCGACGGCGAGGACGTGCGCTGGAAGCCCGGCACGGTGCTGCGGGCGCTGAAGGAACTGCCGGTGCGCGTCAGCACGCAGTAGCCGGGCACGGGGCCGCGGGGGGGGGGCGCCCCCCCCCCCCCCCCCGCCCCCGGGGGGGGGGGGGGCGCCGGGGGGGGGGCGCGGCACCACGCAGTCGCGGGGCCCGGGCCCGGGGGGCCCGCGCCCCCGCGCGGCCCCCGCGGCCCCGTGGCAGGGGATCAGCCGGCGCGGTGCTTGGCCACGACCTCTTCGAGCTGCGGAACCAGCCCGTTGAGCGAGGGGGCGGCCAGGATCTCGTCGCGCAGCGCGGTCGCGCGCTCGGTGAACCGGGGCTCGGTCAGGAGGCGGTGGACGCTCTCCTTGATGTTCTGCCCGGTCGCCTCGGAGGTGTGGATCTCCAGCCCCGCGCCCTGCTCGGCCAGCTTGCGCGCCAGGAGCGGCTGGTCGAAGTGGTAGTGCAGGGACAGCTGCGGCACCGGGTGGCGCGCGGTGGTCGCGAGGGTCGCTGCCCCCGCGTGGTGGATGACGGCCGAGCACGTGGGAACGATGGCGTGCCACGGCACGTAGGAGACGAGGCGGACGTTGTCCGGAACCTTCCCGAGCTTCTCCTGCTCGCTCTCGGCGATGGTCGCGACCAGCTCGATGTCCAGCTCGGCCAGCGATTCGAGGATCTCACCGAGCGGGATGTTGTAGCCGTTGAAGACCTCGGTCGCGGTCAGCCCCAGGGTCATGCCGACCCGCGGACGCTCCGGAGCCGTCTTCAGCCAGTCCGGTACGACCGCCGGGCCCCCGTACCCGATGAACTGCGTCTGCAGGACGTCCAGGCTGGTGTCGAGCTGCAGGCTGCGTGGGAACTGGTCGATCGTCACGTGGCCGGTCGTCATGTCCTCACTGAACTCACCGCCGAACGCGCGCGCGTGACCGCCCAGCCAGTCAGCCAGCGGGTCCAGCTGCTCCGCTTCGGGCTGCTGCGCCTTGAGCCGCAGGTAGATGTCGCGGGTCGCGCCGAACACGTCGGCGCCGAAGACCACGCGCGCGTGCGCCGCACCGCACGCCTTCGCCGTGATGGAGCCGATGTAGCTGAAGGAGTCCCAGACCACCAGGTCCGGCTTCCAGTAGCGGGCGAACGCCACGAGGTCGTCGATCACCGCGGCGGCCTCGCCGCCGTGCGCGCCCTCCACAGCGGCCTTGTGGCTCTGCGAGGTGCGCTCCCAGGTCGTGCCCTCCGGGTCCTCCGCCACGTCCCACGGCGGGGTCAGACCGGGCCGGATCGATTCCAGCAGCTCCGGGTACTGGCGGCCGAACTGCCACTTGTCGAAGTCGTCCCCGACGGGCACCGCGGTGAGCCCGGCCTGGGTGATGGTGGGGGCGAAGCGCGGTTGACTGGCGATGAGTACCTCGTGCCCGGCCGTGCGCAGCGCCCACGCCATCGGCACGAGGTACATGAATATGTTCTTCTCAGGGTTGACGGTGAAAAGCACGCGCATGATGAGGACTTCCTCGGTTCGGTTCGGCGGAAGCAACGGTTACGCGGCCTGGTGGGACCCGTTTCCGGTTCAGGCTCCGGCACCCCGGTGGTGTGACGAGAACGTCCCCCCAGACTCCTGGGCCACACATTACGCGTGATGCCTCCGAAGATGGAAAGATCATCGAAGTTCCTCCTCCCTCCCGGCTCATGTGGAGTTCCGGTGGAGTTTTGGACCTTGAACCGCTGCCCAACGGACGGGCCCACTGGTAGCGTTCGAGGAGTTTCGGCAGGTGGAGCCGTGTCTACTGATCTACTGAGGAGCTCAGATGAGCACTGGTATATCGCTTCCCAAGCCCGAGGAAGTCGGTGCGTTCTACGATGCGGCCAACGGTCTGATCGCCCAATTCCAGGGCGGCAGCATGCACTACGGCTACTGGAACGGCCCCGAGGACAACAGCACCTTCGAGGAGGCGTCCGACCGGCTGTCCGACATCATGATCGACAAGTTGGGGCCCGGCCCCGACGACCGGGTGCTCGACGTCGGCTGCGGCGTGGGCACGCCAGGCGTGCGACTGGCCACCAGGACGGGTGCGGAACTGGTCGGCATCTCGATCAGCGCCCGCGACGTGGAACTGGCCAACGCCCGTGCTGAGCGCGAGGGATGCGCGGACCGGGCGCGCTTCCAGCACGCCAACGCTTTGGAGATGCCCTTCGACGACAACTCCTTCGACCACGTCCTGGCACTTGAGTCCATCGTGCACATGCCGGACCGGGTACAGGCGCTCCAGCAGATCGCGCGGGTGCTGCGGCCCGGGGGTTCACTGGCGCTCACCGATTTCGTGGAGCGCCAGCCCGTCTCCGCCAACCTGCCCAAGCCCTCGCTGCTGAAGAGGATCCAGGGCAGCATGGTCGAGAAGGTGCAGCAGGCGGCGCTGGCCAAGGTCATGGAGTCGTGGCACACGGCTCCGCTGGTCAGGGCGGCGGACTACACGTCGTTCGCCTCCGCCGCGGGCCTGGAGGTCGTAGAGGTCACCGACATCAGCCAGCACACCAAGTACACCGCGCAGCGGTTCTACGGGGCGGTCTACGAGTACGCCAAGCACAACGAAGTCCCGCCGGAGGTCAAGAGGATCCTGCAGGCGGGCCCCGGCGAGAAGCGGCTGCACTGGCTGATCGAGGACGACCCGGCGGTCGGTGTGATCATCGCGGTGCTGCGCCGCCCCTCGCGGGGCTGAGCCGGCTACCGGCCGTCGGTCCGCTGGGCAGAGCGGGCGGGTTCCCGCACCGCGCTCAGGTGGTACCGCCAGGTGTCGGCCAGCCCTTCGGCGATGCCGATCTCCGGCCGCCAGCCGAGGACTTCCGCCGCGCGTCCGATGTCCAGCCACACATCCCTGCGGTCGAACGGGCGAGCCGGTTCGCGTTCCACGGGAACCGGCCGCCCCACCGTGGCTTCCAGGAACTTGTGCAGGTCGTCCAGCGAAGTCGGCTCACCGGCACCGATGTTCAGCACGGTCGTCCGGTCCGCAGCGCGCAGCGCGTCCGCCCTGCACAGCACGGCGAGCATCGAGTTCGCCACGTCGTGGACGTGCACGTAGTCCCTGCTCGACCCGCCGTCGCCGAGTATTCGCAACTGTTCGCCGGCGAGCACTGCCTGCATCCAGTGTCCGATCACGCCGTACCCCGCAGCGGTTCGCTGCCCGGGGCCGTACGCGTTGGACAGTCGCAGCACAACGGGAGCGAGCCAGTCCGACGCGGCGGCCAGCGCTTCCTCCTGCTCCAGCTTGGCCTTGCCGTAGGTGTTGCTCGGACCCACGGGTGACTGCTCGTCGTACGGCGGTTCGCACCGCGATTCGTACACGGTGCCGCCCGACGCCGCGAGCGTCACGACCGGCCGGCGCGGATTCTCGCGCAGCGCGTCGAGGAACGTCCGGAAGGAGGCGACCTCCTGGGCGGCGCGCTCGGGTTCATGCTGGGCGATCGCCGGACTGATCCGGCTCGCCAGATAGAAGACCGCGTCGCAGCGGCGGAGCGCGGGGTCGAGCCGGGTACCGTCAACGGCCGGTGCCGCGCTGGTGAACGCGAGTGCCTCTACTCCGGCTCTGGACAGTGTGCGCATGACGCTTCTGCCGAGGAAACCCCCTGCGCCGACGACGGCCACGACGGGCGCGGGCCGGTGGTGGCCGTCGTGCGGCAAGAGTGCTGCGGGCATCCTTATCCCCCCAATGAAGAACCGGCGACCTGTCACCGGTCAGGAAACTGGGACCAGACCGCCCGCGCGCTCGGAGACTTCCGGATCATGAAACCGAACGAATGGCGCTGAAGATCGGCAATTCTGGTCAGAGAAGGTGCGGTCAGGGATAAGCGGATGCGCACCTTGCAGTGCGGCGACCCGCTCTTCGTCGATACGACACCGTGTCGATACGGAACAGTGGGGCACGAGGTCCTGCCCGCCGGTAGCCGCGATCACCGTCAACGCACCTTACCAGTCCCCTGGTTTCACTACTACACCTCACCAATCAACAACTAAGGCGCGGATGGTGTCGATGTCCGGGCCGAAATGCTCTTGATGCGGGAGCTGTTCAGGAGGACCGGATGAACCCCAGGTGGCGGGCACCCGGTTCCGTCGCACCGGACCTCCGGCGCGTTGACCGATGCCGTCCAAATCCGTTCAAGATCGAGCCGAGTTGACCACCAACAGCTAGTATCGCGCGCATGACCACGAGAAGTGATGCGGTCGCCGAGCGCCGACCGGCCTACCTGTCAGACCTCGCCGCCGGAACCGAGCGGTTCTTCGAGGAGCGCAGCGAATCCTGCCCGTGGTGCGATTCCAGGCAACTCGGTGTCCTGCTGCGCACGACGGACGTGATGCAGCACAAGCCGGGCGTCTTCGTCCTGGAATCCTGCAAGGAATGCGGGCACGTCTTCCAGAACCCCCGGCTGAACGACGACGGGCTCGAGTTCTACTACCGGGACTTCTACGACGGTCTCGGCGAAGAGAACATGAACAAGATCTTCGCGACCAAGCGCGCCGGGCACGACGGGCGGACCCGCATGGTCGCCGCCCAGGTCAAGCCCAAGCAGTGGCTCGACGTCGGCACGGGGCACGGGCACTTCCTGGCCGACGCGAAGAGGATGCTGCCGGACACCGAGTTCGACGGGCTCGACCGGACCGACGGAGTACTGATAGCCCAGCAGAAGGGCCGGGTCCGCAAGGCGTACCAGGGCAGCTTCGTCGACTTGGCCCCCGGGTTCGCCGCTGAGTACGACGTGATCAGCATGTACCACTACCTGGAACACACCGCGGACCCCAAGGCGGAGATGGCCGCCGCAGCGGCGGCCCTGCCGGCGGGTGGGCACCTGGCCATCGAGCTGCCCGACCCGGAGTGCGCCTGGGCCAAGCTCCTCGGCAAGTGGTGGATCTCCTGGCTGCAGCCCCAGCACCTGCACATGATCCCGATCGCGAACCTGCGCTCCGAGCTGAGGTCCCTGGGGCTGACCGTCGTCTCCGAGCAGCGGGCCGAACCGCACAACGGGCAGGACGTCGTCAGCGCCGCGGTCCTGGCGATCAATGCCGGGCTGATCGGCGGGGAGGACCTGGCGTGGCGACCGGCCCCGCCGACCCGCGCCCGTGCGCTGCTGCGCAAGATCTCCTTCAACGCGAGCGTGCCGGTGCTGGCGCTGGCCTACCTGGTGGACCGGGTCTCCGCGGCGGTCGGAGGCGGTCGCGGCCTGTCGAACACGTACCGGGTGCTCGCGCGCAAGACATCCTGACGGGACGAGGTGACCGGGCGCCCGGCCACTCCTCACTCTCTCCTCACCCCCTCCATGCGCTCACCCATTGCGCCCGGCCTCTCACTCAGTGTTGCCGGTGTGTCGACTTCAAGTCTGTGACCAGCTGCTTTCCGAGTTGGCTGAGCACGGGCTTGACCTTGACACGGTGAGAAGCTTTCTACTTGGGCGCAGGAGGTGGTCCCGATCAACACGACCAACGCGACCGCGCAGCACACCCGCTTGATCAACGCTCTGGGTGCCCAGGACTCTTCGGTCCGGCTTCAGGCGGCCCTGACGGCCGGCTCGAACCCCGACCCCGTCTTCCTGGAGACCCTCGTCGAGCGGTGCGCGGTCGAGCCCGACTTCTTCGTACGAGACATGCTCTCCTGGGCACTGATCCGTCTCCCGCCGGAGATCACCCTGCCCCGGATCCGCAAGGAGCTGGACTCCGAGCGCAATCAGGCCCGCAGCCAGGCGCTGCACACGCTCTCCAAGATCAACGACAAGAGCACGTGGGCCTGGATCACCCGCGACATGCTGCGTGACGCCGACGACGAGGTCGCGCGGACCGCGTGGCGCGTGGCGGTCGTCCTCGTACCCGAGGACGAGAGGAAGGGCCTGGCCGAGGAACTGGTCCTACAGCTCGGCCGCGGCAACCGCAACGTGCAGCTCAGCCTGAGCCGGGCCTTCGTCGACCTCGGCGAGGTGATCAAGCCCGTCCTGGAGAAGGCCGCGAGCCACCCGGACGCGGACGTGGCGGCGCACGCCCGTGCCACCGAGCTGCTCCGGCAGAACCCGGAGACCGGTTTCGACGCGGCGATCGAAGAGGCGAAGCGCACGGTCAGGCTCGGCCCGGACCGCGCGGCCGCGGCCGAGGCGGCGGCGGCGGGCATCCGGGCGGGGGAGACCACGGAGTCCGCGGCGGGGGCCGAGCAGACCGAGTCGGCCGACCGGACCCGGGCCGCCGAGTCCGCGGAGAGCTAGGAGACCGCAGGTTGCTGATCGGCGATGTGGCCCGTCATTCCGGGGTGAGTACCCGGATGCTCCGGCACTACGACGCCATCGGGCTGGTACAGCCGACGGGCCGCACCGTCGGCGGTTACCGCGAGTACTCGGCCGACGACGTCCGCAGGATCTTCCACGTGGAGAGCCTGCGGTCCCTCGGGTTGTCGCTCAAGCAGGTCGGACGCGCGCTCGAGGATCCGGCCTTCACGCCGTCCGCCCTGGTCAGCGACCTCATCCAGTGGACGGAGGACCGCCTGGCGCGCGAACAGGAGCTGCTGGAGCGACTCCGGGTGATCGACGCGTCGGCGCCCACCGGTTGGCAGGACGTGCTGCGCGTCGTCGAACTCATGCGGGAACTCAACTCGACCAGCCCCGCGCGCAGGCAACAGGCCGTCCTGGCACGGCCGGAAGACGTGTCGGTCCCGGCCGAGCTGCTGGTCGGGGCGGTCCTGGCCGAATCCGACCCCCATGTCGCGGGGGCGTTGCGCTGGGCACTCGCCCGAGCGGGCGGCGAGGGCGTGGCGGCGCTGGCGGCCGTCGCACGCTCGGAGGACGCGGCCATCAGGCGGCGCGCGGTGCTGGCGATCGCCGAGATGCCGGAGAGCCCGGGGGCGATCGCGGTGCTCGCGGACGCCCTCGGGGACCCGGACGCGGTGGTGCGCGGGCGCGCCGCTCTGGCTCTCGGCAGACAAGGAGTGGCAGCGGCCGGGCCGGTGCTCGTCGGCATGGTGGTGGAGGGCCGCAACGACGTGGACGCGGCCGAGGCCCTGGGAACGCTGTCCAGGGACCCTGAATGCGGGGCCCGGATCGCGACTGCCCTGGCCGACGAACTCGCCGCGCCCACTGCGGACTCGGAGACGCGGATCCGCCTGACCCAGGCGCTGGTCGAACTGGAGGGGACCACTGCGCAGGAGATGCTGCGCCACTTGGTCCACGACCAGGACCGAGCAGTCGCCCTCGTGGCATCGGCCCTGGTGGGGGTCCTGGACGAGCGAACCGACGACGGCTCCTGAAACACATCGGAGAGGCGGTCCGTGGCCTTCGCGATCAGAGCCGATCGACTCGCCTGCGGGACCGGAGCCGTGCGGTCGCAGCCGATCACCTCCACCTCCACCTGTCTCGCGTTCCGCGGACGGCGTTTCCTTGATCATTCTCTTGTGTCCCCGAGCCTCGAGGCCAGGACACGCCATCGGAACTCCGCAGGTGATCAATGAAGGCATCCGGTGTCTTCACCAACCGCCGGGCAGGTTCGACGAGAGTGGCCCCGTTACCCGACCGCCCAGCCTCAGGGGGCCGGCATCCCGCCGTGCCGCGCGGCACCTGCCCGCGTCGGCCCCGGTACCGCGGTTCCGGTGGCGGCGCAGGAACATCACGCGGTGCGTCCGTGCGCCCTGCATCCGGCTGAGAGAACGGGGAGATGCGAAAAGCACGGGAGCCTGAAACGAGGGCGGTCCATCGTCGGGAGACCGATGACGATGGCGATGGTTCTCCTGCGTCCGGTTCTCCTGCCGGCCCTGATCCTTTTCGGCGCGGGTTTCGCTCTCGGGGCGGTGCGGTGGATCGCGGTGCTCGTTCTCGTCGTGTGGGTGCTCGGCTTTGTGGTGCGGCCGGCGGGACCGCTCCTGCCGTCCGTGGGTGACCAGGCACGGGACGGGGTGACGCGGTGGGGCCGCGGTCCGTGACCGTGTGCCCGAGGGGGAAGGCGGGCGGGGCGGAGCAGGGCGGATGCGCCTCGTCGGAGCCCGGCTGCCCCGCCCCGTGGCCGTGGCTACGGCCCGGCCGGAGACGGCTGCGGCACCACCGGCTTCGGCAGCAGTGCGATCAGGACGGTGCCGGCCACCAGGAAGGCCGTGCCGATCTGGAAGGCCAGCGAGTAGCCCGCGGTGAGCGCCTGCGCGCCGGTGGTCGCTCCCGGGAGCGAGGAGACCCGGTCGGCCGCCGCCGTGGCGAGGACCGTCAGGCCGAGCGCGCCGCCCAACTGGCTGGACGTGTTGAGGAGTCCGGAGACGACCCCCTGATCGGCCGCCGGAACCGAGGAGGTGGCCGCCGTCGTCATCGGCGTCATCAGCAGCCCTGTCCCGAGCATCATCAGGACGCCCGGCCCGAGGAGCGTGCCGACGAAGGTGCCGTGCGCGGTGAGCGTGCTCTGCCAGGCCATTCCGCAGGCCGCGAGCAGGCCGCCCCCCGCGCCGATCAGCCGCTTGTCCAGGTGGTTCATCAGCCGGGGAGCCAGTTTGGCTCCCACGATGACCGAGACGGTGTGCGGGAGGAAGCAGAGCCCGGTGCGCACGGGGCCGTACTGGAGCACGTTCTGCATGTACAGGGAGAGGAAGTACCAGACGGAGAAGGTCGCCGCGCCCACGGCCAGCAGAACCATGTTCGCGGCCGACACCGAGCGGATGCGGAAGAGGCGCAGCGGGACGAGGGGTTCGGCGGTCCGCGCCTGGACCCGGACGAAGAGCCCCAGGGCCACCGACCCGGCGGCGATCGGCAGCATCGCACGACCGGAGAACCAGCCCTGCGACTCGCTCGCCGTGATTCCGTACGCGAGTGCGGCGACGCCCGAGGTGACCAGGACGGCGCCGGACACGTCGAGCCGCCGGGCGAGGCCGCCGCGGTGCACGGGGAGACAGAGCAAGGCGCCCGTCAGCAGCACCACACCGATCGGCACGTTGACCAACAGCACCCAGCGCCAGGAGAGGTAGTCCGTGAGTAGTCCGCCGACCAGGCCGCCCGCGGCCCCTCCACCCGCGCCGACCGCGGTCCAGGTGCCGATGGCCCGGGTGCGCCGGGCACCGTCGGGGAACGAGGTGGTGAGTATCGACAGGGTGGTCGGCGCGAGCACGGCGCCACCGAGTCCCTGTACGGCGCGGGCGGTGACGAGTGTCCACGGGCCCTGGGCGAGTCCGCCGGCGAGACTGGCCACGGTGAACACTCCGAGGCCGATCAGGAAGGTCCGCTCCCGGCCGAAGAGGTCGGCGATCCTGCCGCCGAGCAGCAGGAAACCGGCGAAGGTGAGCACATAGGCGTTGACCACCCACTGCAGTCCGGCCCCACTGAGAGCCAGGTCCGAACGGACCGACGGCAACGCCACGTTGACCACGGAGACGTCGAGCACGACGAGGAACTGCCCACCGCACACGACCGCGAGCACCGCCCAGACCGGCGGTACGCGTCCGGGGCCGCCCCCTTCCGTGTGCTGCCGTTCACCGGGTAAAAGGCTCATGCCGCTCACTCTTCCTGTGCAATCGACCGCGGGGCGCATGGATCCGACCGGCGACCCAGGACCCGGTGCTGCTCCACGCCGATGCGTGAGGGGTGTCGGTCACGCAGGTGGGCCGTCGAGGTGGAAGTGGCATCCGCAGTCTAGTCCTGCGACCGGAGGCCTTCACCGGCTCGCCATGCCCGGCACGGCACCTCGCCGCGTTGTCGCCTCACCCGAGTACGTCCGGTTCAGTACGCGGGTGACGCTCCGCCGTGCGATGCACCGCACCGGACGCCGTGAGCCTCCGGCATACCTTTCCGGTCACCGCACCGGAGGCAGTGCGGGACCCGTTCCACGCGTCCCGCCGGGTACGGGATCTCGCGGGCGCACCTGGGCGCACCGGTGCGACACACACGTGTCCGGTGTCCCGGGCAGGAGGCGCGGCGAGTGCTCCCGGGGGAGGCCCTTCCAAGGGGGCGACGCCTCCCCGGCAGTGTGGCCGTGCGACCGGGAACGCGCCGGAGGCACGCCACGGCAACGCCGCAGGTGCCGCGGCGGTCCGCGACTGTCGTGGGGCGTCCGGTCGTCGAGGGGCCCGCGGCAACCCTAGCCGAGGCGTCACGTGTTCAGGCGGCCGTCCGCGGTCACCGCCCCGTCGAGCGGGACACCTCTGCGTGCGGGGAGAGCCGGTGACGGACTGGCAGGCGTGATCGAACACCATGGTCACGTACGGATCCGCTGTATTAATCTCGCTCGGGAACGGCCCACGGGAGCCGGGCATTCAGTACATACGGGTCGCCGAGCGGACCGTGCTCAGAGGGACGAGCGAAGGGGCGTCCGAGCCGAGGGCCGTGCCGGGGACGCGGCCGGTCCCCGGGGCCGCACCGGACTCCCTCACGGTTCGGTGGAGGGGGCAGCCGTGGAACCGGTTCCGCAGCGGACCCCGTCGAGCGGTGCCTCGGCTGCCATCTGACCTGGGAGTGATGCGATGGGCGAGTCCGCCCCTGCTTCGATACCGCCGGCCGCCTCCGGCACCGCGAGAGAAGACGGGTCCACCGGCGGCAGAACGGAAAAGTCCCTCACCGTCCTCGACGACGAGAGCCCCGAGCCGGACGCCGCTGCCGGCCGTGGAGAGGCGGCACTGGAACTGAGCGGTGCCGTCAAGCACTTCCCCCTGGGCCGGCGTACCCTCGTGGCGCTCGACGGAGTGGACCTCACCGTTGGCAAGGGCGAGTTCGTGAGTCTGCTCGGACCATCCGGCTGCGGTAAGTCCACCGTGCTGCGGCTGCTGGCCGGCCTCGAGGAGACCACAGCGGGACAGGTGCACGTCCACGGCCGTATGCCCGCCGCCCTGGTCAAGGAGCACCGGCTCGGCATCGCCTTCCAGCAGCACGCGTTGCTCCCGTGGGCGAGCATCGCCGAGAACGTCGCCCTGCCCTTCCGGGCCGCGGGGCGCCCGGTGGACCGTGCCAGGATCACCGAGCTCCTCCGGCTGACCGGACTCGCGGACTTCGCCGACGCACGCCCCCGCCAGCTGTCGGGCGGCATGCGCCAGCGGGCCGCCATCGCCCGCGCGCTCGCCCTCGACCCCGAAGTGCTGCTTCTGGACGAGCCGTTCGGCTCGCTGGACGCGGTGACGCGGCGCCGCCTGAACGTCGAACTGGCCCGCATCTGGTCGGAACAGCGCATCACCACCCTCCTGGTGACCCACGACGTCGAAGAGGCCGTGCTGCTCGCCGACCGCGTGGTGGTGCTGACCGGCCGACCGGGCCGGGTACGGCACGTGGAGCGGATCGGCCTGCCCCGCCCCCGCGACGGCCGACTGACACGGGAGCCCGAGTTCCACGACATCGTCGACCGGCTCACGGAGCTGCTCGACGGCGACCTGGCGAGCGGTACGGGCCCCGGCAGGGGCGGCGCCCCGGGACCGACCCACCACCCGGCACCACGGCGGCCGCGATGAGACCCGCACGGACCGGCCGGGTGCGCGACACCCTGCTGGTGACGGCGGGCGCCGTCCTGGCGATCGCCTCGATGGAGGTGGTGGGCCGCCTGCAGCTCTTCGGCACCAGCTGGCCGCCGCTCAGCGACGTGCTGGACGTCCTGCGCGTCCCGGCCACCCGCGCCCTGCTCGCCAGGGCGCTGGGCGCCACCGCCACCGAGGCCGGGATCGGGCTGCTGGCAGGGACGCTGGCGGCGGCCGCCGTCGCCGCGCTCGGCGTCCTGCTGCCCGTGCTCCAGCCCGGCCTCGACCGGCTGGCCGCCGTCGTCAACGCCATTCCGCTGATCGCCCTCGGCCCCCTGCTGATCGCCCTCGTGGGCCGAGAGGACAGCCCGGCGGTGGTCGCGGCGCTGGCCGTCGGGTTCGTCATGTTCGTCTCCCTCACCTCCGGGCTCGAGGCGGCGAGTCGGGCGCACAGCGACGTGTTCGCCGCCCTCGGCGCGTCCCGGGCCACCACACTGCTGCGGCTGCGCCTGCCCGCCTCGGTGCCGACCGCGCTCGACGGCCTCACCCAGGCGGCTCCGGCAGCCGTTCTCGGAGCCGTCATCGGCGAGTGGTTCGGCGCACCGCGAGGGCTGGGGACGCTCCTGGTCAGCACCATGCAGAACTACCAGACCCTGTTGCTGTGGGCAGCGGGCACGACCGCCGCGCTCCTGGCCATGGCGTCGTACGCGGTGGTGGGCACCGCGCGCTCCCTGATCGCGTGGAGGTTCCAGTGAGCACCCCCGGCGCGCCGCTGCGGCGCCTGACGACGGCGCTGGGAGCGCTGCTCAGCAGGTACTGGACCGTGCTGGCGCTGGTGCTCGCCTGGGAGTCCTGGGTCCGGGTCCGGAACCTGAACGAGATCGTGGTCCCCGCCCCGTACTCCGTGGTGAGCGACATCGTCGGCAGCCCCTCCGCCTACACGAGCGCGGTCGCGCACACGCTGCTGAACACGGTCGTCGGGCTGGCCCTCGGCATGGGGCTCGGGGTGTGCTGCGCCGTCGCCGTGTGGTCCTCGCGGGTGCTGGAGGGCCTGCTGACGCCCCTGATGCTGGTCATGCGGTCGGTCCCCGTCGTGGCGATGATCCCTGTCATCGCCTTCGTCGCCGGGTACGGCGCCGCCGCGGTGACCACGGTCACCACCCTGGTCTCGTTCTTCCCCACCTTCGTCATGGTCCTGTCCGGACTGCGGTCGGCCCCGGCCGCGACGACCGACATGTTCACCGTCCTCGGCGCCTCCCGGACCCTGGTCCTGCGCAGACTGCTGCTGCCGCACGCGGTCCCCCAGCTGCTCGTCGCCCTGCGGCTGACGGCTCCCTCGGCGGTGCTGGCCGCGATGCTGGCCGAGTACCTGCTGGGCCGGGAGGGCCTGGGCACGCTCTTCGCCGACGCGACGATCTTCGTGGCACCGCAGCGCGCCTGGGGCGGCGCGCTGATCGCGACCGTGATCTCCACCGCCGGGTTCGTGGCGGCCCGTGGCGTCGAGCGCTGCTACTCCGGCCTGTTCCGTTGACCTTCCCCCGAGCAGGCGACCCGTCCTCGGGCGCCCCGCGTTGTTCTCCTCCCGCTCCACACGAAAGGGCCGCACATGAAGCCCACAGCCCGCAGTTCTCGGCAGAACGAGTCCACGCCCGCCTGGTCCCGCAGACACTTACTGAAGGCGGCCGGTGCCACGGGGGCCGTGGCTCTGGGGGGCGGTCTCCTCGCCGGATGCAGTGACGCCGGCAGCGCTCAGGCGTCGTCGTCGACCGACAAGGTCCGGGTGGCACTCGGCTGGCTCAAGGACATAGAGTTCGCCGGATTCTGGAACGCGGACGCCTCCGGCTACTACGCCGAGGAGAACCTCAGCGTCGAGTTCCAGGCCGGCGGCCCGAACGCCCCGGACGCCACCGGCCTGCTGGCCAACGGCCAGGCCGACATCGGCGTGCACGCGAACATGCAGATCCTGCTCCAGGCCATAGCGAAGGGCAACGACTTCAGGATGGTCGGGGCCGCTCTCCAGACGAACCCCGGCGGCCTGCTCTCCCTCGCGTCCGATCCGGTGCGCGAGCCCCGGGACCTCGTGGGGGCCAAGGTCCTGGGCCAGGTCGGGGCCAAGCCCCAGCTCAACGCGATCTTCGCCCTCGCCGGCCTGAAGCGGGACTACGAACTCGTCCCCGTCGGCTTCACCGTCGACCCGCTCCTGCAGAAGAAGGGGAAGGTCCTCACCTGCTACATGACGGGACAGCCGGTCACCCTGGAATCCAAGCACAAGATGAAACCCGGCAAGGACTTCGTCGCCGTCACCTACGAATCGCTGGGACTGCCCGCCTACGCGACCATCGTGTTCTGCAAGCAGTCGTTCCTGAAGGAGAAGCGGGACGTCATGGAACGGTTCATGCGCGCCACCCTCCGCGGCTGGCAGGACAACAACAAGGACCCCGAGCACGCGGCGCACCTGGTCGTCGAGAAGTACGGCGCCGACCTCGGCCTCGACCTCTCGGAACAGATACGCGGGAACGAGGTCCAGATCACCTTCATGGAGAACGACCTGACCCGCGAGAAGGGCCTCTTCCGCATGGACGCCGAGCGGCTGGACGGGCCCATGTACGCAGGGCTGCGCGCCGCGGGCGTCAAGGACCTGCCGGACGCGCGGGAGGTCATCGACAGCAGCGTCCTCGACGCCGTCTACCGGGGTCGCACCCGCGTGTGACGACGTCCTGCGGACGGTGGGGTGGGGGGCCCCGGCGCACGTAGCCCCCCCCCCCCCGGGGGGGGTGGGGGTGGGGGGGCTCCGTTCTCGGGCCCCCCCCCCCCACCGGGTGGGAGGGGACGTCAGCGGCCCTCCAGAGCCGCCCGCAGCTCGTCCTCGACCTGCGCGGGGGAGGGCTGCGGGTCGCCGAGCGCACGGTAGAGGACCTGGAGCGTGCGCTCGTAGTAGTGGTGGTCCAGCGGAACGCCCGCTTCGAAGCGGGCGTACGCCATCTGGTACATCACCGGCATGAACCGGCGCACCTGCTCGGCGCGCTCGGTCGCGGCCGGCCAGCGCTCGCAGATCAGGTGCCAGTTGTCCTCGTAGACCTTCAGGGCCGCGATGTCGTCGGAGGTCGGTGTCGTCAGGCTCTCGACGCCGGGGATGCGGTGCAGGGCGATGGCGACCTCCGGCTGGTGCACCACCCGGTACTTGTGCCCGTGTGCCAGCCTCAGGAAGAAGTCCCAGTCCTCCTCGACACCCAGCGCCGTGTCGAAGAACGCTCCGGCTGACCGGGGGGAACGGCACACCACGGCCGACGGGGCGAAGTGGTTGGTGACGTCCAGCAGCCCGCGGTCGTAGGGGAATTCCAGCCGAACGAGGACCTCGGCGTCGGCGATCGTCGTACCGGTGACCCGCGTCCGCGCGATGTTGATGTTGACGTAGACGAAGTCGGCCCCGCCCTTCAGCAGGGGAAGGGTGCCGCTCAGGTGCTGTGGGCTGAAGACGTCGTCGTCGTCGAGGAACGCGACGTACTCTCCGCGGGCCACCTCCAGTCCGGCGTTGCGCGCCCCCGACGGCCCGCTCTGGGACGGCTGGTCGATGAGGCGTACGTCCAGGGACCGGCCGGCGGCCTCGACCACGTCATCGACCGGGGCGCCGTGGTCGTTGACCACGATGACCTCGAGCTGCTCACTGTCGAAGTCCAGGGTCTGCACGCTCTGCAGCGCGACGGCCAGGCGTTCCGGACGGTTGTAGGTGGGGATGATGACACTGACCAGCACGGGGGGTTCCTTTCAGAACTTCGGGGCGGCCGCGGGAGAACGCCGTGACGGCCCGGGAGCGGACTCGGTGCGTCGGGGAGGACGGTGCCGCCGGCCGAACGAGGTGCCGTCGCCCGTCGGCGGCAGGACGCACCGGCCCGCGGGCGGTCCCGGTGAACCGCGCAGGAGAACGGGCGGGTCGATTCGGCTCTCGCCGCCACGCTTTCACCCCGGAGCGTCTCCGCCGGCGGTACGGCTCTGCTCACGCCGATCCCACCGACCGGGCATACGGCGGGAGTTGAGTCTATAGGTTCGGAGGTTTCCCCGCCTCGGACTCGACATCCCGGGCAGAGCCCGCCGACGGCGGGCCGGCCGACCGGTGCAGGATGCCGGTGAGGCAGCCGAATGCGCCGGCCGCCCGGACGTACTCGCTGACGTCCACCACCAGGGTCTCCAGACCCGCCGCCTCCAGCCGCCGCCGGGTGCGCGGGCACCCGGCCGGCATGAGGACCCGTCCGGGAGCGAGGGTGACGATGTTGAGGCTGCGGGAGCGCACCACCTCGTCGTCGGGCTCGAACTCGAGCAGCTCGTAGTCCCGGGCCCGCAGGGCGGCCCGCAGTTCCCCGCTCGCGGCGGCCGCGTGTACCACCGCCCGCCGCGGGCCGACGGGAACCATCGAGCCGAGCAGGTGCTGCACCCCGGGGCCGAGTGCCACCGGAAGCACCGTCGCCCCCTGCTCGCCCAGCACGCCGCGCAGCGCCTCCACCCCGGCCGGGTCGGTGCGGAACCCCGTGCCCACCAGCACCGTCTCCTCGTCGGCCCACAGGGCGTCGGCCCCCTCGAACGTCGCCGTCCCCCGGACCGTGTGCAGGATCGGGATCCCCGCCCGGGCCAGCGCCAGCGCCGCGTGGCGCTCCTCCCCGGCCCGCTGCGCCGACGCGGTCCGCCCCAGCACGGCCCCCTCGGGGGTGACCAGGAACAGGTCCCGCAGGAAGATCACGTTGGGCGGAGCGTCCGGCGGCGGGTGTGCCACGTGCACCGTGACCCCCTCCGCCCGGAACGCCTCGGCCACCGCGTCCGTCTGGGCGCGCAGCCGCCCGAGGTCGACCCGGTCCGTCATCAACTGCCCGGCGGCGTCGGTCACCGCCCCGATGCTGTCGGGCGGTCGGGCGATGAGCACGGCCCGCAGGGGGTCGGCCTCCGAGCGGTAGCCGCAGCGCTCCCAGGTCCGGCCCGCGCGGACCTCGGCCGCATGGCTGCCGGACCGGGGCACCCAGCCGGGCCCGCCCAGAGTGCTGGACCGTCCCGGCCGCGAGGAGGAGGTGTCCATGCCGGAGCCCCGGTCAGACCGAGTAGCCGAGGGAGCGGAGCTGGCCGCGCATCTCGTCGGTGACCGTGGTCTGCTCGGACTCCCGCAGGGCGGTGCGGTAGTCGTCGAGCATGGCCAGAAGGTCCGCGCCGTCGTCGTCCGGGACCGGCCGGGGCACGCCGTCGGCGTCGAACCGTTCGACGCGTACACGGTCGTACGGCGTCGCCCGCTGGAGCGCCTCGGAGTAGTGCCGGGCCATCCGCACCACCCGGCGGTCCCCGAGATAGGCGGCGTGACCGACCAGGAAGTGCGGCAGCGGCCCCGGGGTCCGGCCGCTGAGCTGGCGCTCCTGGAAGGCGATGAAGTCGTTCAGTTCGACGTTGTAGGACTCGGCGACGGCGGGCGCGTCCCCGCCGAGTACCTCCTCGCCGCGCGCCACGGAGGCCAGGGAACGCCCGTCGAAGACACCCGTGGCGGGTGCGGGGACGCCGGCCAGCTCGAGCACGGTGGGCGCGATGTCCACCGTGCGGATACGCCGCTCGTGCGTGCCCGGCTCGACCCCGTCGCCGACGATGATCAGCGGGACCCGCAGGACGCCTTCGGCCATCGAGTTGAAGTGCCCGTTGGTCTGCTCGTCGAACTCTTCGCCGTGGTCGGCGAACAGGACCAGCAGCATCCGCTTGCCGGTCGCGGCGACGCGTTCGGTGAGCCGGTCGAGGAAGGCGCTCAGACGGGTGGCCAGGAAGTGCTCGACTCCGTCGAGGTACAGCTGGAAGAGCCGGTCGTAGGCACCCTGCTGGTGCAAGTACGTGGTGACACGCTTGTACCGCATCAGCAGGTCCGCGTCCTCGGGATCGCGGTAGGTCTCCACCAGCCGGTCGACGAAGGGCAGTTCGTCCGGGAGTCCGGCCTCCAGCTCGGCCACTTTCTCCCGGTAGGCGTTGCCCCCCAGCGTCAGGTTGTGGAATCCGTACGGAACGTGAACGCTGCCGAAGTGGGCGAGCGCGACGGTACGGTCGGCCGATGCCACGGCCTCGATGAATCCCTCGTCGTCCTCGATGAGATACGTGTCGATGTCCCGGGTGAATCCGAGCTCCTTCCCCAGAATGATGGGGAAGTCGACCTTCATCACCGTGCGCCGACCGTCGCGCCGACCGTAGGTGAATACCGAGGGCGCCTTCAAGGAACCGTTGTAGAATTCGTGCAGACCATTGTGCAGCGGGTACTGGCCGGTGAATATCGCGCCGTGCGAGGCCGCGGTGTAGGGTGCGGCGCTGATCATGTTCGGGAAGTACGCCCCCCGGGACGCCAGCGTGTCCAGCACCGTGGTGTCCACCCGGCGGACGTCCCGGTAGGTGTGCGGCCAGAGCGGGTTCGGATGCGCGGACAGCGCGTCGCTGCGCAGCGTGTCGACGGACACCAGGACGACGTGGTCGTAGTGGCTCGGCTCATGCACGGGAATGCGCCTCCGTGGGCTCTTCGATGGACTGCGGGGGGCGGGGCGGCCGTGTTCGACCGGGGAACGCCGCCGGTTGAACGGCGCTTCGGCAGTCGTGGGACGCGGAGGGCAGGCCGGGGCGTCAGTCCCCGGCCGCGGCCTGCGCGCCCTTTTCCTCCGCCTGCGGGGGGTAGATCTCCGGGTTTTCCAGGGGCAGCTTCAGCCAGGAGAGCATCTGCCGGAGCTGGTCGTAGGCGGCGAGCCGCGCTTCGTCGGTGCCGGCGCTCTCGGCCCGGGCGACGGGCTCCCAGAGCCGGTGGATCATCACGGGGCCGATCTCGAGCAGGCCGCCGCTGCCCCCGGTGGCCCACCGGGCCAGGACGTACCTGGCGATGGCCCCGACGGGGATGTCCAGGTTGCGGGACATGCCGCGCACGGTGTGCAGCGGGTCGAGCAGGCCGTACCCCACGACGTCCGACTTGAAGTTGGCGTGCGGGTCGTCCTGCGGCCAGGTGCCCTGCCAGCGGCGCAGCCGCACCACGTCCTCGCCGTCCTCACCGATCCACGCGTCCGCCTCAGGGGAATCACTCGTCACCCGGGTCTCCCTTCCGGATTCCGGCAGCTCGGGTCGAGTGTTCCTGTGGATACACGGCTGCGCAACGCCCTTTCGAGGCGGCCGGATGTTCACTCCGCCACGCTGTACAGCGGGAACCGGGGCGGGTTCAATCTTGTAGCCACGCCTTTTCCGGCAGCGCTCCGGCGTCTCACCACACCATCTCTGATCCCCTGGGCCATTCATTTCCTTCCGAGTGGTGCCGGGTGAAAAGGAGTAGCGAATGCTGTCCATCGCCAAGGAGTTCCACTTCTCTGCCAGCCACCAATTGGCACACCTGCCGCCGGACCATGTGTGCACCCGGCTGCACGGACACAACTACGTGGTGGTCGTCGAACTCTCCTGCGCGGACGACGAGGTGAACCGTGCGGGGTTCGTACGGGACTACCGGGACCTGGACGTGATGAAGAAGTGGATGGACGAGGTCCTGGACCACCGGCATCTCAACGACGTCATGAAGGACCTCCCCCCCTCCGCGGAGAACCTCGCGCGGTGGATCCACGGGAAGTGGTGCGACGAGTTCCCGGAACTGACGGCGGTGCGGGTGTCCGAGACACCGAAGACCTGGGCCACGTACCGGCCGGCCCCGTAACCGCAGCGACCGGCGGGGGAACCGCGGGCCGGGGCCCGGACGGCATCTCACGCGTCACCGGACCAACGACGTCCAAGGAGGTGGGGCACATGGACAGGCCGAAGCTCGTCGTCAACGAAATCTTCGGCCCCACCTAGTCCATTCAGGGTGAGGGTCCCTCCACGGGCCGATCGTGCTGCTTCCTGCGCCTCGGCGGCTGCAACCTGACCTGCACCTGGTGTGATACGCCCTACACCTGGGACTGGACGGGAAGTTCGAAGTCCAAAGTGGCGTACCGGCCGGCCGACGAACTGCATCCGATGACCGTCGAGGACGTGACCGAGCGGCTGACCGCCTTCGGCACCGGGCTCGTGGTCGTCTCCGGCGGCGAACCGTTGAGCCAGCAGACGCGGCTGCTGCCCGTCGTCCGGGCGCTGCGCGCGGCCGGCACCGATGTGGAGATAGAGACCAACGGAACCGTCGTCCCCGCACCGGAGTGGGCGGCCACCGGTGTCCGGTTCAACGTGTCGCCCAAGCTCGCCCACTCCGGGGTCGCCCTGGAGAGACGGATCGTGCCCGGCCCGCTCACCGCGTTCAACGCGTTGGCCGGTACGTGCTTCAAGTTCGTGTGCTCCGGGCCCGACGACCTCGCCGAAGTGGAAGGACTGGTCCGTACGTACGGGCTGGAGAACATCTGGATCATGCCGCGCGGACATGCGCCGGAGGAGATCGCCGAAGGGCTGCGGGCCCTCGCGGATCCGGTCGGCGTCCGCCGGTGGAATCTGACCGGGAGGCTGCACGTGACTCTGTGGGGAAACCAGCGGGGGGTATGAATGAGCCAAGACGTCGACGCATCGACACCGCTCTGTCCACCGGACACGGGCCGGCAGCAGCCGGACCCCCTGGAGCGCATTGCCAGGGAACTGCTGCTCGAACTGGGCGAGGATCCGGAGCGTGAGGGACTGCTCGGCACGCCCGCACGCTGGGCACGCTGGTGGCGGGAGTTCATCCGGTACGAGCCCGGCACCCTGGAGACCGTCTTCGAATCCGCCAGCAGCGCCGAGACTATCTCGGTCTCGGGGATCGAGGTCTGGTCCCTGTGCGAGCACCATCTGCTGCCGTTCTCCTGCAAGGTGACCGTCGGCTACCGCCCGCAGGGGCAGGTCCTCGGACTCAGCAAGTTCGCCCGGATCGCCCACCAGCACGCCCACCGCCTGCAGTTGCAGGAACGACTGACCGCCGACATCGCCGACACCGTGGCCAAGCTCACCGCCTCCGCCGATGTCGCGGTGCTGTGCCGGGGCGAGCACATGTGCATGGCCATGCGGGGCATCCGTACGCCGGCCACGATGACCACGGTCACCTGGCGGGGCTCGTTCGCCGATCCGGCCGTGCGGGCGGAGTTCCTCGCACTTCAGCCGCCATCCGTCACCGGGACGCGTTGACCCGGGCACCCGGTGCAGAGAGGACCGCGACGCCAGATGCACATCACCACGGAGCCCCCGACCGGGCTCAGCTTCGACGATGTCCTGCTGGTACCGCAGCGCACGTCGCTGCGCAGCCGCCGGCATGCCGATCTGACCACGGAACTCCTGCCCGGCCTGCGGCTGCGTATTCCCGTCGTGTCGGCCAGCACCCAGTGGTGCACCGGTGACCGGATGGCCACGGGCATGGCCCTCAACGGCGGGATCGGCGTCCTGCACCGGATGCAGACCGTCGGCCAGCAGGCGGACCAGCTCCGGGCGGTGAAGACCCACGAGCCGTCCGCCGAGCAGCGGGCGGCCGGGGCCTCGCTGGACGCGGCGGGACGGCTCGCGGTGGGCGCCGCGGTCGGGGTCACGGGGGACTGGCGGGAGCGGGCGGACCGGATGGTGGCCGGGGGAGCCGACCTGCTGGTGGTCGACGTGGCGCACGGCCACAGCGACCAGGTCCTCGAGGCCGTCGCGGAACTGCGTCGGGCGCACCCCCGGGTGAGCCTGATGGCGGGGAACGTCGCCACCGGGGCCGGCACCCGGGACCTCGCCGACGCCGGTGCCGACCTGATCAAGGTCGGCATCGGGCCGGGCGGCGTGTGCACGACCCGGCTGGTGGCGGGCACGGGCGTGCCACAGCTGACCGCCATCCTGGACTGCGCCGCCGAAGGCGCCCGGCACGGGGTACGGGTGGTGGCCGACGGTGGCATCCGGCAGGCCGGGGACATCGCCAAGGCGCTGGCGGCCGGCGCCTGCGCGGTCATGCTCGGCAGTCTCCTCGCGGGGGCCGAGGAGAGCGAGGCGCTGCCCGTGGAACGCGACGGCCGCGTGTTCAAGACGAGCCGCGGGTTCGTCTCGCTCGGCATGGAGCTGACGCTCCGGCGCGCCGCCGGCGAGCGGATCACCGCCGAGGAGGTGGACGACTACGTGCCGGAGGGCGTGGAGGCCACCTTCGCCCACACCGGCTCGCTGACGCGGACCCTGCGACAGCTGACCGGAGGCGTGCAGTCGGCGCTCAGCTACTCCGGTGCCGCCGGGCTCGACGACTTCCGCGACCGGGCCCGGTTCGTCCGGGTCACCCCGGCCGGCCAGGTCGAGAACACCCCGCACGTGCGCGCCCGCACCGAGCACATCGACATCGACCACGTCGCCGAGGCGGTGAACAGTGAACAGTCGTGAGGCGGTGGGGGACACCGCCGTGGCGGGCGAGCAGCCGGGCATGTGGACCCGGCAGGGGCCCTACGAGCTGAGCTGGGACGACCTGAAGGAGGTCCTCGACCGCATCGTCGAGGCGGTCCGCGCCGACGGCTTCACGCCCGGCGCGGTCCTCGGGGTCGCACGCGGCGGGCTGCTCGCAGCGAGCTACCTCACCTGCGCTCTCGACGTGCCGGTGATGCACACGGTGCGGGTGCGCCGCACCCGCGACGACAGCCAGTACGCGGCCAAGCGTCCGCCGCTGCTGGAACAGGAAGGGCCGGCGCCCGTGTTCACGGGTCCCGTCCTCGTCGTGGACGACATCGTGGGCACCGGCGCCACCTGGGACGTGGTCCGCTCCCACCTGTCGGCCGCGGGCGTCGCCGCCGCCGACGTGCGGTTCGCGAGCCTGGTCCGCAACCACCGCTGCGGCCATGTGCCGGACTACTGCCCGGCGGTCGTCGACGACTGGGTCGTCTTCCCCTGGGAGCAGGGCTGGGGCCGCACTCCGGGCGTACGGCCCTTCCCACTGGGCGAGGCCGGGTGAACGGGCAGCCGCCGCCCGACTTCACCAGCAGCGGACTGACCCGCGTCGCCCCGGCGGAGGCCGGACTGCCCGCCTGCTACGGGGCTGTGGACGTCTACACCTGCGACCGGCCGCTCAGCGCCGAGGTGGAGGTGGCCCGCACCCTGGCCGAGCTGGAGGAGCGGCACGGCGCGCGGCCCACCACCGTCTTCACCCGGATCGAGGACCGCCCCGGAACCCGCGTGCTCGGCCATCCCTATCCGCGGGCGGTCCTGCTCGCGGCGCTGGGTGCGCAGGAGGGTGCCCATCTGACGGAGATGTCCGCCCGGTTGGCCGGGGCGCCGCACCGGGTACGGACCACCACCGGCGGAGGAACCTCCGCGGACGGCACCCCGCCGGGGCTGGAGCAGCTGAAGGGCTTCGACGACCTTCCCGTGCTGCAGCACCGTCCGGGCGACGGCGGACGGTACGTCACCGCCGGGATCGGGGTGACGACCCGGCCGGACGGCTCCGGCGTCAACCTCGGCTTCTACTGCGTACAGGTGGTCTCACCGCGCCGGGCCCGGATCTTCCTCGACCCGCGCACCGACGCCCACCGCAACCTCCGGGAGTGGACGGCGGCCGGCCGGTCCATGCCCCTGTCGGTGTTCCTGGGCGCGAACCCGGTCCACGCCGTCGTGGCGGCCTCCCGGCTCCCCGCCGAGGGCGACGACTACCAGATCGCCTCACGGCTGCTGTGCGAGGACGTCACCGTGCACGGCGCGCCGCCCGTCCCCGGCGACGCCACGCACGTCCTCACCGGTCTGGTGCGCGACGAGCGGGAGACGGAGGGCCCGTTCGGCGAGTTCAAGGGCTACTACGTGGAACAGCGGGAAGGGTTCGTCCTCGACCTCACCGGTGTCGCCGCCCGTCCCGGCGCGCCGTGGCCGAGCATCGTCGCGGGCGCCGAGTCCGGACTGACGCTGATGAGTTTCCAGAACGAGTACCTGATGTACGCGCACCTGTCCGGACGAGGGCTGCCGGTGCGGTCGGTGCGCTACTCGCTCGAGGCGCGCGGCGAGTTCGTCGTGTCGATCGAGACCGACGCCCCCGACCTGGAACTGGTCCGCGAGGCGATGCGGTTCGACGTGCGGTGCAAGCTCGTCCTGTGCGGGCCCGACCTCGGTCACGTCGGGCAGGCCCTGGCCACCCACGGGTTCGTCAGTCACCGCGAACCGTACTACCGGAAGGGCAGAATCGAGGGTGAGCGACTGGGCCTCGCGCTGGTCATCCCGCCGAGCGGACGCCCCGTCGAGTACTGACGACGAGTTGAGGACACCCCACACCGTGACCGACCGCTTCTCCCGCATCCTGCCCGTCTCCCTCATGGTGCTGCCCGGCCCGGACGGCACCGTCACCTTCGTGCACCAGCTCAAGGGCCCCTACGCCGGCAACTGGCTGCTGCCGGGGGGCGGCATCGAGCCCGGCGAGTCCGCCGGACAGGCGGCCCTGCGCGAGGCGTACGAGGAGACGGGCTGCCGGGTGGCGTCCTGCTCACCGTTCGCCGTCTACGAGTTCACCGGGCAGTGGGCCGAAGGCCGCTACCACCTGCTGATGTTCGGCTTCCTCGCGCACGGCACCCACCGGGTCCCCGACGGCTTCGAGGGGCACAACGTGGGTGCCGTGCGGCAGGCGCGCGTCGGTGACCTCCCTCTGCACTCGACCGACCTGCAGATCCTGACCGACGCGGGGCTGGCCTCCTTCGGGGAGGCGGAGATCGGCGACGCCCTGGCCGCCGACGGCATCACCATGCACGCCCTGCGGGTGAGCGGGGCCGTGACGGCGCACGCGGTCGCCCCGGAGGGCGGCGGGTGACGTCCCGGCGTCCGGGACGGCGCCGAACCGAATTCACCCGCCCCGGACGCCGGCACAGGGCGTCGACTCCTCATCGGGCGGGTCCGGTATCCCGAACCCGTCGAAGATGAATTGACTCGCATTCAAGCCGGTGTGGACCCCGTTTGCGGCCGGGGCGGCCGGGACCGGATTTCGCTCGGCCGTGCGGTTTCTTGCCCTATCCTTCAGATGGTGGCACGCGAACGGCCGTTTCGTGCTGGGCGACTTGGGGAGAATCTCCGCCGTACGGGCCCGGCGCGGCAGCGGGGATGAGAAAGGCCTGCAGTATGGCGCAAGGTATTCGTTTCGTCCTGCTGGGAGCGGTTCGAGCCTATCGAGGTGACGTCGAAATTCCCGTGGGCCCACCACAACAACAAGCCATACTCGCGACATTACTTCTGCGCCACGGGCACGCGGTGTCCATGGCCACCCTCGTCGAGGCCCTGTGGGGGGAGAGGCCCCCGGTCCGCGCCGTGACGACCGTACGGACCTATGTCTGGCAGTTGCGCAGACTGCTGGAGGCCGACCTGACGCGACCACTGGTCATCGTGTCCGTGGGAGACGGCTACCAGATGAAGGTGCCCCAGACGGCGCTGGACACCTGGCACGCCGAGTCGCTGCTGCGTACGTCGACCCGGGCCCGCGCCGCCGGCGACCGGGAGAAGGCGGTCGGGCTGCTGGACCAGGCTCTGCAGCTGTGGCGCGGCGACCCGCTGGTCGGCGTGCCCGGCCCCTTCGCCCAGCGGCATCGCGCGCGGCTCGAGGAACTGCGCAACGCCATCCAGGAGGAGCGGTTCGACCTCGCTCTCGCCGGTGGACAGCACAACATGATCATTCCCTCGCTGTTCGAGCTGACGGCCTCCCACCCCCTGCACGAGGGACCGCACCGACTGCTCATGCGGGCCCTGTACGCGGCGGGCAGAAAGGCGGACGCCCTGGCCGTGTTCAGCGACTTCAGAAGCAGGCTCGTGACGGAGCAGGGCATCGACCCCGGGGCCGACCTGCTGGCGCTGCAGCGCAGGATCCTGGAGAGCGATCCGACGCTGCTGGAAGGGGATCCGCCCCCCGACCGGCGCACCGGGCGACGGCCCGGCGCGGCGTGCCCGGACCCTCCGCGCGGGGACGAGCCGCCGGAGACCGGCCGTGGCCCGGCCCTCGCGTGCCGGGAGGGAAACGGTCCCGCGGTGCCGGCCCCCGCGCAACTGCCTCCCGACCTACCGGACTTCACCGGGCGGGTGTTCGATGTCGCCCAGCTGTACGACCTGCTCAGTGCGCCGCGCAGTGGGGCGGCGGTCTCGGTGGCGATCAACGGCATGGGCGGTCTCGGCAAGACGGCCCTGGCGTTCCACGTCGCGCACCGCATCCGTGACGCCTACCCGGACGGCCAGTTGGTCGTGAACCTGCACGGCAACGACGACGTCCCCGCCGAACCTGCCGCGGTGCTGGCCGGATTCCTCGTCGCGCTCGGTGTTCCGGCCGACAAGGTCCCCGACACGCTCGACGAACGCCGCAAGCTGTTCCGGTCCGTGCTCTCCGAACGGCGGGTGCTCCTGGTGCTGGACAACGCGCGTGACACGGCCCATGTCCAGGACCTGCTGCCCGGACCGGGCGACTGCGGGGTCATCGTGACCAGCCGGCGGTCCCTGTTCGGAGCGCCCCTGACCTATCAGTTCGGGCTGAAGGCCTTTTCCCCCGGCGAGGCACTCGACCTGCTCGGTGCGGTGATCGGGCAGTCGCGCCTGACGGCGGAGTGGGCACAGGCCCAGAAGCTCGTCAAGGCCTGCGCCTACCTGCCGTTGGCCATCCGGATCGTCGCCGCCCGACTGGCCGCCCGGCCCCTGTGGTCCATCGCCACGCTCTCCGCCCGTCTGGGCGAAACGGAGTCCCGGATCGCGGAACTGCACGTCGGAGACATCGATGTCAGTGCGGTGTTCGAGATGAGTCACCGGCAACTCACGGCTGAACAGGCGCGTGCCTTCGGCCTGTTGGCGATAGCGCGGATGCCCGAGACGGGGGTGCCGGCGGCCGCCGCGATGCTGGGACTGGAAGAGGCCGCGACGGAGGAACTGCTGGAGTCGCTGGTCGACGCGGCCATGATGGAGTCGCCCCGGCCCGGCCGGTACCGCTACCAAGACCTGCTCGGCATCTTCGCCCGGCAGCGGGCACAGGATGCCGGGGCGGGCGACGACGCGCTGCGCCGGCTGCTGACGTTCCTGTCGGCCACGGCGTGCAACGCCTTCGGCCACATGGTGCCGGGCGACACTCTGGCCCAGGTGCTCGGCCCGCTGCCCACGAGCGGCCTGCGCTTCCCGGACGTGCACGCGGCACAGGCCTGGAGCACCGAGGAGATGGGGAACATCGCGGCACTCGCGCTCTGTGTGGCCGACCGGCACACGCCGCGGCGAACCGAGTTGCTCCGCCTCGCCGTCGACCTGCTCATCGCCGTCAGCCCGTTCCACCGGTCCGTGCGCGGCGGGCACCTCCTGACGGCCGTCCGCGCGCTGCTGCGCAGGGCCGAACAGGTCGGCGACCCGCGCACCACCGGCCGGGCGCAGCAGTTGCTGAGCACGCTGGCGCTGCAGGCCGGCTCCCCGGCCGAGGCGGAGCGGCACGCCACGGCCGCGACGGCGGCGGCCCGGCAGGCCCACGACACCGTCATCCTGCGCCAGGCGCTCAACGACCTCGGCCTCGCCGTGCAGTACGCGCACCGCTACGACGAGGCCATCACGTACTACGACGAGGCCATAACCCTCGCCCGTCGACTGGGTCACCGGTCCGGCGAGGCGAGCACCACCGTCAACGCGGCGCTGGCGCGGTTGCGCAGTGGCCGTGAGGACGAGGCCGTCTCCGCCTGCGCGACGGCGCTCACTCTGCTGCGTGGACTCGGGGACCACACCGGTGAGGCCTACGCGCTGTACGTGCTGGGCCTGGCCATGCACGCACAGCAGCGGTACGACGAGGCGTTGGCGCGCTACACCGAGTGCCTGGAGATCTGCCGTGCCTTCGACGCACGGGACCGGGAGGCGTACACGCTCTATCAACTGGCCGAGACGCTCTGGGTGGTCGGTCGCACGGAGGAGGCGGTGGAGCACGCGGCGAGGGCGGTCGACCTGTGCAGCGAGATCGGGTCCGTCCGCGACCACGCACGCGCCCTCATGGTGCTGGGGCGCATGCGGTCCGGTCTCGGACAGACAGCCTCCGCCCGGCATCACCTCAAACATGCGTGGACGCTCCTTGCCGGTCTCGGACTGCCGGAGGCAGCCGAGGCCAAGGAGCTCTTCGAGGCCCTGCTGCCGGAAACCACGCCCTGATCCCGGGGCGTCCGCCGGTCAGGTGCGGCGAACCGGGGCCACTTCACCGGAGCGAACGGGCCGCGTGCTCAGGAGCCCGTGCTGTTCCACGAGTCGTCTTCTTCCCGGGGGGCCCCGTCGCCGACGGCGAATGCGCTGCGCGTACGAAGAACGGTACCTCGTGCGACTGCGGGAAAACAGGATGCGCGCGTCACGGATATTCCCTCCACGTATGTCATTTAAGGGTTGTGTGCGGGAACGACGTGCCCTGCGGGAAGTGACTTTTTCTACCACAGGGGCCGCGGCCCCCACCGCTTGTTCAGCCTTCTCCGGCTCCGTCGGCCGAAAGGCCGCGGAACCGGGGAATCGAGCCGGCCGCCCCGCGGGCTCCCGGCCGGCGGCGGAGCCTCCTCGTGGCGTCCGCCGGGAGCCCGCGGTTACTCCGCCGGCCGGGCCGAGACCTCGCCGGGCCGTGGGATCCGGCCGAAGGCCACCGCGAGGGCGGCCGCCGCCAGGCACCCCCACAGCAGCCGGATGCCCGGCACGGCCGTGTGTGCCGAGCCCGCGAGGGCGACGGCCACGAGCGGCCCGAAACTGGCTATCGTCGCGCCGAGTTGGTAGGTCACCGCGAGCGCGGAGTAGCGGTGCTCGGGTGGGAACATGTCGATCAGGAGCGCCGAGATGGCCCCGTAGATCGCGGCGTGTCCGATGCCCATGGCCAGGACGAAGGTCAGGACGATCAGCGTCTGGTTGCCCGAGGTCAGCCAGTGCGGCGCCACAAGACTCACCAGCGCGCACACCGCGTATCCGAAGAGGAGGACGGGGCGGCGTCCCAGACGGTCGGACAGCAGACCGGCGACCGGGAGCAGCACCGCCTCCGTGAGCGCGCCGACCAGCAGTCCGTTGAGCACGTCGGTGCCGTGCCCCTGACGCGGGCCCGAGGAGGCGTAGGACAGCAGATAGACCGAGTAGATGCTGACGGTCATGGCCAGTCCGAGGGAGGCGAACGCGCCACGCAGCACGGGCGTCCAGCCCTGCCGCAGCACACCGGCCAGCGGCACCCTGCGCTGCTCCCCGGCCTGCTGGACACGCACGAACTCCGGCGACTCCGCCACCTTGAGCCGGACGAACACGCCCACCACCACCAGGAGGATGGAGGCGAGGAACGGCAACCGCCAGCCCCAGGACATCATCTGGTCCTCCGGCAGTTGGGAGACCAGCTGGAACACCACGGTGCTGCCGAACAGCCCGAGGGGGAAGCCGCTTGCGGGGAAACTGGTGAACAGACCGCGGCGGTGTAGGGGCGCGTGCTCGCCGCTCATGAGCACGCCGCCGCCCCACTCGCCGCCGAGGCCGATGCCCTGCACCACCCGCAGCAGCACCAGGAGGACGGGGGCCAGGATGCCCGCCTGTTCGTACGTCGGCAGGACGCCCACGAGGAACGTGGCCGTCCCCATGATGAGCAGGGTCAGGACCAGCATGGACTTGCGGCCGATCCGGTCCCCGAAATGCCCGAAGACGATGCCGCCCAGCGGACGGGCGACGAATCCGGCGGCATAGGTGGCGAACGAGGCCAGTACACCCGCCGTGGGTGATTGGTTGGGGAAGAACAACGGCCCGAGCACCAGGGCCGCAGCCGTCGAATAGAGATAGAAGTCGTACCACTCGATGGCACTGCCGATGGTGCTGGCCAGGAGAACCCGTCGGGAGACGGTTCGGTCCGTGCCCGCGGGGCTCTTCGCCGGGACTTCGATGCTTTCAGCAGCCTTCAACGCCGGCCTCCGAAGGTCTGCGTGGTTCCGTCACCATGGATCTGTTTCCCTCTTGTCCGTTGCTCGGGAAGCACACGGCGCGAAAGAGACGGCGAGGGGCGCGTGTGCGTGGCTCAGGGCCGGTCCGGCGGGCGCGCGGGTGGGGCCGTGAGCTTTCGTGCGTCGTCCGGGCGCCGGTCGTCCTCGATCAGCCGGATCACCGAGGTCGGGCAGAGGTGCGCGGCCGTCCGTACCGCGGCGTGCTGCGACGGCGGTGGCGCGGCGTCGAGCAGCAGCACCAGACCGTCCTCGTCCCGCTGGTCGAACACCTCCGGAGCGGCCTCGACGCACTGCCCGCCGCCACAGCACTTCTCCTCGTCGATCTCGATCCTCACCGTGTTCCTCCCGGTCGTGGTCGGTCGCGCGTGGCGTGGTCCGACGCCAGCGGGCGGCTCACCCCGTCACCATGTGACGGGCAGGGCGTTCACCGAGTAGACAACGTTTTCCTCGCGGAAGGAGACCTCCTCCAGGGGAACGGCCAGGCGCAGCCCGGGGAAACGCTGGAAGAGCGCCGGCAGCGCGATCTGCAGTTCGACGCGGGCCAGATACTGGGCGATGCACTTGTGCAGGCCGTGTCCGAAGGCCAGGTGGCTGCGGGATTCCCGGCCGATGTCCAGCTCGTCCGGTGCGTCGAAGGCGCCGGGGTCCCGGTTGGCCACGTGGATCGGGAGGATCAGGCCGTCCCCCTCCCGGACGGTGACGTCCCCGATCTCCACGTCGGCCGTGGCCACCCTGCGCAGTCCGACGTGCACGATCGACAGGTAGCGCAGCAGCTCCTCGATCGCCGCGGGTACGACCTCGGGTTCCGTCACGAACCGGTGCAGCTGGTCGGGGTGACGCAGCAGGGTGATCACGCTCAGGCCGATCATGCTGGCACTGCTCTCGTGCCCGTTGATGACCAGCAGGGCCGCCATGCCGGCGATCTCCTCCTTGGACAGCTCTCCTGTGCGCAGGCGGTTGACGACCAGATCGCTGAGCATGTCGTCACCGGGGTTGCGCTCCTTCTCCTCGACGAACTGCATCAGGTATTCGGCGATGTCGGTGCGCGCGGAGTACGCCTGGCCCTCGCTCAGGCGCATGTCGCCGATGGCGGCGGAGTTGGCCTGGAAGAGGTCGCGGTCGGCGTGCGGTATGCCGAGGACCTCGCAGATCAGGTGCGAGGGGAGCGGACGGGCGAAGTGGGCGTGCAGGTCGGCCGGACGGGGCCGGCGCTCCAGTCCGTCGAGCAGCTCGTGTGTCAGCTCGACGATGCGCGGGCGCATGCGCTCGATGTTCTTGACCATGAAGGTCCTGGTCAGCGTCCGGCGTACCGCGCCGTACTGCGGGGGATCCATCTGGGTGAAGTTGCCGAGGCTCTGTTTCGGCTCCTCGGGACGGGGTGAGGGAAATCCCTTTTTCGTGATATCGGAACTCATACGGGTGTCACCGAGCACCGCGCGCATTTCTTCGTAACGGGTCACCAGCCACGCCGTCTCTCCATTGGCCAGAGCGACGGAGCGAATCGGGCCTTCGGTCCGCCAATCGGCGTATATGGAGGGCGGATCGAGCGGAGAACGGTCTCGATGAAAAGGAAGTGATGGGGCCGTCGAGTTGCTGCCGGTCACGAGGAAAACACCTCCACGCTGGTCTGCTGACGGGATTTCGAAGGGCCGGGAACGGTACTTCGCCCACCACCATCGTCTCAGTTCGCGAATCCTGGCAAGCCTTTTCGGCCGCATCGCTCAAGGACCCGCTGAAGGTATGGGAAACATTTTACGTGAGTCCGCCGCATGGAAATCCGGGCGTTCGGGCGAGGAGATTCCTCACTTGAACCCTGCTCTCCCGTGACGGGCTGCCGGCGGAGTCGGGTCCCGCTTCGCTGCCGGCGGCCGAGGGTGGGCAGGCCCAGGTCCCGTCCCCCGCTTCGCCGTCCGGCCCGGCCGCGGGCGCCCAGGCCGGCGCGGGGATCTTCGGGACACGCTGGTGAACGGCCTCGGTGATCACCCTGCCGACCGGGGTCGACCGAACAGGGCAGCCGGCGTCCGCGCTGGGCGAGCCGGACCGCGAACCCGTGGGTGCCGCCCGCGCGGTCGCACCGGATGAGGGCCTGCCACCCCCGGTGGGGTCCGGACGGTGGTCGACGAAGCCCGTCAGGGGGTGGTGCCCGTGGGTCTTCCTCAGGGTCGGGGCAACATCCTGCTCGTCCGAGTGGGCGAGGACCAGCGCTCCGTCCGGATCCACCGTCGCCCGCCCCCGGAGTCCGGAGCCCGGTGGCAGGCCGGCGTCCGGACCCGCCTGCGGACTTCGGAACGTGCGGCGCTGATGGCGGCCGGTGCCTTCTCACCCGCAGCGTCGCGATGCCGGCGAGGTGGTCCCCGCCGGGCGCGACCGCCGGCGCGGGGTCCAGGAGGACCTTGCCCGGGGCGTGGACGGGCCGCTCCACGAAGGTGCCGGGCCGAAGCGGCGCCCGCCGTGGTCAGGGCTTCGGGACCACCGCGGACGACACGGTCTGCCCGCGCTGTTCGTTCGGGTCGGACCGCAGGTCGTACAGCTCGACCGGGTCCGCGCCGATCGCCCAGATCACCTTCTTGCGGCTGCCGGAGGAGTCGTCCTGGAGCCGGACCGCGGCCAGCGGAGCCAGGTCGGGGTACTGCCCGTCCGCCCGGCGTTCCTCCGGATAGTAGGTCTCGCAGTACGCGGGCCGGGAGGCGCCGTCCGTCCCGCGGCGGAAGAACTCGGCGAGCGACAGACCGTCGACGTCGCCCGCGTCCATGCCCAGCAGGTCCAGCACGGTCGGCGCGATGTCCACCAGCCGTACCTGGGCGTCGACCTCGACGCCGGCCGGCAGTCCCGGTCCGCCGACGACGAGCGGCACGTGCTGGGTGGCGTCGAAGAGCAGACAGCCGTGGCCCTCCTCGTACGGGTGGCCCAGGGCACCCGCGTGGTCGTTCGGGTACCACCCCGCCAGGTCCTCGCCGTGGTCGGAGAAGCACACGATCAGGGTGTCCGCGAGCGCGTGCCCCATCTCCTCCATGCCCCGCAGCAGGACCTGGAGGTAGTGGTCGCTGTAGGCCACCTCGCCCTCGTAGGGGTTGGCCGCCTCGGGACAGAAGTCCTCGGGGGGCTCGTACGGCCAGTGGGCGTCGAAGAAGTGGGCGAAGAGGAAGAACGGCCCGTCCTGATGCCGCAGCCACTCCAGGGCGCGCTCCACCACCAGCGGCGCGCGTTTCAGGGCCAGCCCGCGCTTCTTGACGTCCGGGGTCGTCAGCGGGTCGCTCCCGTCGGGCAGACGCGGGATCTCGTCGTCGTAGTGGTCGAACCCGCGGTCCATTCCGTACCACTTGTTCAGCCCCGGACAGGAGACCACCGCCCCTGTGGCGTAGCCGGCGGACTTCAGCCGCTCGGCCAGCGTGGTCGCCTCCGGGGCGAGCTGCTCGCGCAGGAGGTGGCGGATGCCGTGCCGGGCGGGCTGCAGCCCGGTGAATACGCTCGCATGGCTGGCCGGGGTGAACGGCGCCGACGAGACCGCCTGACGGAAAGTGACTCCGCGGCGCCTGAGCGACTCCACGCCCGGCATCTTGCCCGAATAGGCGACATCGGCCCGGACGGTATCCAGGGAGACGAACAGGACATTCCGCATTTATTACCCTTCCGCTCGCTACTGATCGGCCATTGATCAGATATTGATTGGCGCCTCGTACCCTGCCTGATGAAGGGGATGTTCCGCTATGCCCCCGCCAACTGAATAGTCCACAAGTGCTGCGCGAGTGGAGGTCCGTTGTCGCCCGAGGCAGAAATTCAACTCGATGTACTGGACGAGCCGACGCACATGGTTCCGGTCGATTCGTTATCCATTGAGGATTGCCCTCGCCTCGAAGGGGAAGACCTCCAACATACCCAGCTTCTCCTCGCGTCCGAAACCGTGCTGCCTCCCATCCTCGTCCACCGGCCCACCCTGCGGGTGATCGACGGAATGCACCGGCTGCGGGTCGCCCTGCTGCGGGGGCAGCCGGAGATCGCCGTCCGGTTCTTCGACGGATCGGAAGCCGACGCCTTCGTCCTCGCCGTGCGGAGCAACGCGGTACACGGTCTGCCGCTGACCCTGTCGGACCGGACCGCGGCGGCCACCCGCATCGTCACCTCCCATCCGCACTGGTCGGACCGGGCCGTCGCCAGGGTCAGCGGCCTGTCGCCGAAGACCGTCGCCGCCATCCGCCGGCGTTCGACCGCGGACACTCCCCCCTTGAACGCCCGCGTCGGCCAGGACGGCCGGGTGCGCCCGATCAGCGCCGCAGCCGGGCGGGAGCGGGCCGGCCGGCTGATCGCCGCCAACCCCGGTATTCCGCTGCGGACCGTCGCCAAGGAAGCCGGCATCTCCGTCGGCACCGCTCACGACGTGCGCGAACGGCTGGCCTCGGGACGCGACCCGGTGCCCGACCGGGAGCGGCGGGGTGCCGGTGCTCCGGCACGCGGCCGCACCGAAACGAACGTGCAGCAGTTGCCTGCCCGCCCCGTCTCTCCCGGTGTGCTGCGCGATCGGGCCCGCAACCCGGCCGTTCTCGTGCACCGGTTGCTCAAGGACCCGTCTCTGCGTTCGACGGAGACCGGTCGTACCTTGCTGAGGTTGCTCGACGCGCAGGCTCACGTCGTGCAAACCTGGGACAGGCTCGTCGATGGCGTCCCTCAGCACTGTTCCGAGATCATCGCTGATCTCGCGAACGAATATGCCAAGTTCTGGCATGAGTTCGCGGCACAATCGCACACCGTCGCGCACGGCGGTGACCGGCAGATCAGCGGTTGAACACGCAAGGAAAGCCGGCCGAAGAAGGAGTGTCCTGTGGCGCCCAAATCCCTTGCTCTTGAACTGTACGCGAATGCCGATGAACTGGTTGACCACCACTTCATGAACCAGATGCGGGAACAGGACGCGGAGCCGGTCCCGACCGATCCGTCGAAGCCGCGCTTCACGCTCGTCGTCGGCCCGTCACCCTTCACCATGCCGCGCGGTTGGGAATTCTTCCTCACCTCGCCCTACGAGGGCGCGAGCTACATCTCCACGGTGCTGTTCAACGCCGGCTACCCGGTGAAGATCATCGACGTCCGGTACGACCTCGACCCGCTCAAGACGGCGTACGACCAGATCATCGGCGACACCGATGTACTGGGGGTGTGCACCTTCGAGGACAACTTCCCCTTCTGCCGCGAACTGATGGCGAAGGTGCGGGAGTCGGCGCCGGACATGCCCATCATCGTCGGCGGCTCGCTCGCCACCTCCGTGCCGCACGTGTTCATGAAGAACACCGACGCGGACATCGTCGTCATCAGCGAGGGCGAACTCACCATCCTGGAACTGATGGAGAGCTACACCGCCGGCAAGTGGTCCCGCGACCTGCCCAACATCCGCGGCATCTGCTACCGCACCCCGGAGGGCGAGCCGAAGCGCACCCGGCCGCGGGGCCAGATGATGGACCTCGACGCGCTGCCGAGGATGCGGCTCGACCTGTGGCCCCAGTACCACAGCCCGATGGGCATGCAGCCGCAGATCATCTCCTCCTACAGCCGCGGCTGCAAGATGGACTGCTCCTTCTGCTACCGCACGACTCCCCAGGTCAGGGCGAAGTCGCCGGAGAAGATGGACCGGGACATGGACTGGCTCAAGAGCCAGTACGGGATCGACTTCTGCTTCTTCGTCGACTTGACGTTCAGCTCGCACCGCAAACAGACCCTCGAGATCTGCGACGTCATCAAGGACCACGACGTCCGCTGGACCTGCCTGACCCGCTGTGCCGACATGGACGTCCCCAGGATCAACGCGATGCGCGACTCCGGCTGCGACATCATCCTCTACGGTGTGGAGTCGCTCGGCACCGACGTGCTGCGCGAGGCGCGCAAGGGCAGCAGCGAGAACCTGACCGTGCGGGCGATGCGCACCACGTTCGACGCCGGGGTGCGGTTCGGCTCCCTGCTCATCGTGGGCCTGCCCAACGAGAGCGAGGAATCGCTCAACCACATGGTCGAGTTCGCCGAGACCTACAACCACGTGACACGGGTGAAGTACCTCTCGGCCATGCCCGGCACCACCGTCTACAAGCAGGCGATCGGCTCGGGCATGATCCGCTCCGAGATCGACCACCTCAACTGGCTCTCCGTCGAACAGGCCCTGCACGAGGACGAGTTCCTCAACGTCAGCGGTCTGCCGGAGCAGGTCTGCCGGGACGCGTACAAGCGCATCTACGACGCCTACCAGCCCGGCCCGGTCATGGAGTTCCGTCACTTCCCCGAGGGCTTCCAGTACTTCCACCCGCAGCCCGACGACGGTCAGGCGCGCTCCACCGACTACGCCGGCACGAAGTGGCGGAGCGAGTTCAGCTCCGCGGCCGGTCCGCTGGCCCCCGGATCAGACCGGTTCACCCTCGACAAGTGCGCCGACCCGGAGGTCGCGGCGGCGGGCAGCAGCCTGATGGAGTGCGGTGCCAAGCGGATGGAGAAGCTGACCACCGTCGGTGAGGCATGACGGCACCCGGAGCCGAGAGCCCCGTCCTGATCATCGGCACCGAGCGGTCCGGATCGAACCTGCTGCGGCTCATCCTGGAGTCGCACTCACGGATCACCGTTCCGCACCCGCCGCACTTCATGAGGTACCTCGCTCCACTCGCCGGTTCCTACGGGGACCTGGCACGGGCACACAACCGTGCGCGGGCCGTGGGTGACGCCCTCGGCCTGCTGCGCCGGCACATCCACCCGTGGCCGCATCCGGTCCGTGCCGACCGGATCGTCGCCGAGCCGGCCGGACCAGGGCTGTTCGGGATCGTCGCGGCGATCTACGAGCAGCACAGGGCCGCCACGGGCAAGGCGCGCTGGGGATGCAAGAGCACGTTCATGGTCGCCCATGTCGCGGACGTGCTGGAGGTCTTCCCCGACGCCCGGTTCGTCTGGCTGGTCCGGGACCCGTGCGACGTCGCCTCCTCGGCGAAGCACGCGGTCTTCGGGCCCAGCCACCCGTACCGGATGGCCCAACTGTGGCGCGCGCAGCAGGAGACGGCGCGCGCCGCGCTCGACGCCCACGGTCCGGGCGTGGTGCACCTGCTGCGCTACGAGGACCTGGTCTCGCGTCCGCAGGAGGAGATCGGCAGGCTCTGCGACTTCCTCGGGGAGAAACCGGAGCCGGACATGCTGCGGCACCACACGTCCGCCGCCGCACGCCAGACGGCCGCTCTCGCCGACGCGTGGCGCAGAGCGGGCCAACCGGTCACCACCGACCGGATCGGAGCCGGCCGGCGCGGTCTGAGCACCCGCGAACGCCTGTGGGTGGACAAGGTGACCGGACCGGTGAAGCAGTCGCTCGGCTATCCCGTCGACGCGCGGGCCGCTGCCGTCCCCGATCCGGGGCGGCCGGAACTCGCGCTGCGTTCGGCGTGGCTGCGCGCCGGCATCGAGTACCGCTCGATGCGCGAGGACGACAACCACCGCGCCCGGCTCCGCCGGGACGCCTACGTACGGTGGCTGCGGGTGAGGGCCCGGATGCGCGGCGGGCTCCGGGCGCCCGTGCGCCGCACCGCCCCCGCCGCGCGGGGCGAACCGCTCTGAGACCGGCCCGCGCATGCCCCTCCCCGGTTCTGCCCCCCACCTCGACCGTGCACGGGGAGAGCCACCACGAGTCGACCGCTTGGAGTCGCGTTGACGATCAGCCGGCACGATGTCACCCACCACTTCGCCCTGCGGGCCGCCACCTACGACCGGTCGAGTTCCTGGTGCACCGACAGTGAACTAGGCGACGTCCTGCTGGACATGACCGCGCCCCGGCCGGGGGACCGGGTGCTCGACGTGGCCTGCGGCACCGGACTGGTGTCCCGCCTCTTCGCCGGGCGGGTCGCCGAGGTGGTCGGGGTCGACGTCACCGAGGAGATGGCCGACCAGGCAAGACCGCACCTCAGCCGGCTGGTCGTGGCACCGGCCGAGAACCTGCCCTTCGAGGACGACGAGTTCGACCTGGTCGTGTGCCGCCAGGGCGTGCAGTTCATGGACCTGCCCGCGGCGGTGGAGGAGATGGTCCGGGTGGTGCGGCCCGGCGGCCGCGTCGTGATCATCAACCTGTGCGCGTACGACGAGCGGGACCGCGACGAGTACTTCGAGATCCTGCGGCTGCGCAACCCCGTGCGCAGGCACTTCTTCCTCCCCGCCGACCTGAGCGATCTGCTCCGCAAAGCGGGCTGCGACCGGCAGGAGACCCGTTCGTACGTGTCCGTGGAGGACGTCGACGTCTGGTCGGACAACGGCGCCATCGAGGAGGAGCGCCGGGAGGCGATCCGCGCGGTCTACCGAGGAGCCTCGGCCGAGTTCCGTGCCCTGCACGCCGTCCGCGAGGCCGACGGCCGGTTCGTCGACCACATGCTGTTCATCCTGGCGGCCGGGACCAAACCGCCCGCCCCGGCGGCGTCCTAGGGCGTCGTGCGCACGTCCCGCCTGCCGCTGCCTCTCCACACGGTGCGGCCCGGTCCTCGCACTCCCGCGCGTGACGGGGGCGAGGCCCACGACCCGGCCGGTATGTTCCGCGGCCGTCCCCCGGCCGCGGCCCCGCGGCTCCGTACCCGTCGCTCCCGGCGTCCGGGAGAACGGGGACGCCACCGTGCGGGGACCACGCCGGGGGCCTCACATGAACCACACGGACCACATGAACCACACGGACCACACGGACCACATCCGGCCCACGGGCCGCCCGAGAAGGTACGGAGATCCATGGCGCATCTGAGTGACGGCCTCGCCGCCGACCTCCGGTCGGCCATCGCGGCGGAGGCGACGGCCGCCCTGCGATACACCTACTTCGCCCAGATCGCCGAGGTCGAGGGCCACACCGAGATCGGCCAGCTCTTCACGGAGCTGGCCGAGAGCACCCGCTGCGTCGTCCACGGCCATCTGGACGTGCTCCGCGACGCCACCACCCCCGGCCAACGGAACGACATCGGGGACACGCCGCTGAACGTGGCCTCCGCGGTGGTCGGCGCCCTCCAGGACGCCGGCGAGCTGTATCCGAGGCTGGCCTCCTCCGCCCACGCGGAGGGCCATGCCGACGTGGCCAGCTGGCTCACCACCCTGACCGCGCTGAAGAAGCGGCACACCGCCCGGTTCGACATGGCGCTGACGAATCTGACGGGTACCTCGGGCACGGCCCCCCTCCCGACGCCCCACGGAGCGACCGATGACTGACGACCTTCTCGCCGCCGCCCCGCCCGCGGCGGACCTGCAGTACGACGCCTCCGCCATCGTGGTGTTCTCCGGCCTGCAGGCCGTACGCCGCAACCCCTCCATGTACATCGGCTCCACCGACGCGGACGGTCTGCACCACCTGGTGTACGAACTGCTCGACAACGCCGTGGACGAGTACGAGGCCGGCCACTGCCGTGCGCTGTCGGTGACGCTGCGCGCGGACGGCTCCTGCGCCGTCGAGGACGACGGCCGGGGCATCCCGGTCGACCCCCACCCGGACACCGGCCGGCCCGCCTGCGAGGTGGTGCTCACCACGCTGCACGCCGGCGGGAAGTTCGGCGGCAGCTCCTACGTCCACTCCGCCGGTCTGCACGGCGTCGGTCTGTCCTGCGTCAATGCCCTGGCCCGCTCGCTGCGCGTGGACATCCGCCGCGACGGCGTCCACCACACCCAGGAGTACGTCCGGGGCGAGGCGCGCACCGAACTGACCGACGTCGGTACCACGGAGCGCCGGGGCACCACCATCACCTTCCGCCCCGATCCGGAAATCTTCGACACCTGTGACTTCTCCGCGCGGATCATCGGCGAGCGGCTCCAGGAGATCGCGTTCCTGCACAGCGGGCTCACCGCCCGGCTGGTGGACGAACGCAGCGGCACGGTGGCCGAGTACAGCTTCGACGGCGGGGTACGGGCCTTCCTCGCCCACCTCAACACCGACGCCCTCGCCGTCCACCCCGAGCCGGTGGTGGTGTCCCACACCGGCGAGACGGTCTCGTTCGACCTCGCCTTCCAGTGGACCGAGGGCTACACCGAGGAACTGCGCAGCTTCGTCAACGGGGTCCGCACCGACCAGGGCGGTGCCCACGTGGACGGCATCCGGGCCGCCCTCGCCGCGGTGATCAACCGGTACGCCACGGCCCACCACCTGCTGGACACCCGCACCGGTGAGCGGATCACCACGGTCGACATCCTCGAAGGGCTCACCGCGGTGGTCTCCCTGCGGATGGTCAGCCCCAAGTTCGACGGACAGACCAAGAAACGGCTGCAGAACCCCGAGGTCAGCAAACTCGTCCAGGACGTCGTGGACGCCGGGTTCACCCGGGTCATGGAGGCGGACGAGGGCTTCGGCCACCGCGTGGTGGCCCGCGCCCTGGACGCCACACGGGCCCGGCTCGCCGCACGCCTCGCCAGCCGCACCGCCCGCCACCAGCGGCGCGAACTGGACATCGACTACGGCGTCTACCAGCGGCAGTTCGGCATCCGGTCGAAGAACTGGCACGACTCGTGCACCTGGCTGACCGACGAGGAACTGCTCGCCAAACACGCCGAGATGTGCGACGTGCCGGCGGACGCCCGCATGCTCGACGTCTGCTGCGGCAGCGGCGTCGTCGGCGCCTCGTTCAAGGGCAGGGTCGGGGAGATGATCGGCCTGGACCTCACCCCGGAGATGGTCGCGCTGGCCTCGACCCGGCTGGACCGCGTGGACCAGGGCACCGTCTACGACCTGCCCTATCCCGAGGCGTCCTTCGACCTCGTGGTCACCCGTGAGGTGCTGCACCTGCTGCCCCAGCCCGAGCGCCCGGTGTCGGAGATCTTCCGCGTGCTGCGGCCCGGCGGGCAGTTCATCGTCGGCCAGATCGTCCCGTTCGCCGACGAGGACGCCTTCTGGATGTACCGCGTGTTCAAGAAGAAGCAGCCCCTGCTGTACCAGATGTTCCGCGAGGCGGAGTTCCGTTCCCTGCTGGTCGACGCAGGCTTCGTCGACGTGCGGATGACGGAGTACCTGCTGTGGGAGTCCATCGACCAGTGGATCGACACCCACGAGACGACGCCCGCGCACCGCCAGGAGATCCGGAGGCTGTTCTACGAGGCGCCGCGCGAGGTCCGTGAGGTGCATCCGTTCGAGATCCAGCCCGACGGCTCCATCCGCGACCAGTGGCGTTGGTGTGTCTACTCGCTCAGGAAGCCGTGGTGAAACCCGTATGACCCTGCCCGCGCACGCCATTGATGTGTCCGACACGCTCCGCAGACTGCACGAGCGGCTTGCGGAGCTGCGCGCCCTGCGCCACAGCGACGTGCGGCGGTTCTCCACGCAGGTCCGCTCCGTCCTGGTGGTCGCCTCCAGCTCGCGCGGAGGGTCCAGCATGGTCACCGAGACCCTGCGTGCCTCACGGGCACTCGTCCACCTCCAGGCGGAGATCAATCCGTTCCTGCGGCTGGCCGGGCTGGGCTTCCCCGACAGCGGCAGCGGCTCGGACCTGCTCGACGCGTCCCACGCGGCGGCGCTCACGCCCGCCGCGCGGGAACTGCTGGACGAGGAGCTGGCGCGGGACGTCGGCACGGTGGCCGACCTGCCCGACCCGGAGCAGTTCTCCCTCGACGTGGCGTGGCGGTTCGCCGTGCAGTGGCCGGAGCTGTCGTTCAACCCGCTCACCGTGGCCGAACGGGTGCGTCACATGCCGCCGGGCATCCCCCCGTGGGATCCCGCGGCGGTCACCATGACCGTGCTGCGCGACCTGCACCGGCAAGGCGTGCCGGTCTCTCCCTGGTACTACGACCTGCCACGGGACGTGTTGCGCCACGAGGCGTTCGGCACGCCCTCGCCCCGCGCGCCCGGCCGGCTCCTCGTCGAGGAGCCCCCCTTCGTGCTGGCCCGGCCCTGGCGCCGGGCGGAGCCGGCCGACCTGCGCGACAAGACACTCGTGATCAAGACGCCCAGCAACGCCTACCGGCTGGATTTCCTGCGTGCGCTGTTCCCCCAGGCCCGGCTGCGCGTCCTGCACCTGACGCGCAACCCGGCCGCCGCGGTGAACGGCATGTACGACGGCTGGCTGCACAACGGTTTCCACGCCCACCGGATGACCGCGCCCCTGGCCATCGCCGACTACGTCGAACGATGTCCGGACAACCGCTGGTGGTGGAAGTTCGACCTGCCGCCGGGGTGGCAGCAGTACACCGACGCGCCGTTGCCCCGGGTGTGCGCCTTCCAGTGGCGCAGCAGCCATCAGGCGATCCTGGACGATCTCGAGCACACCCGCACCGACAGCCTCACCCTGCGGTTCGAGGACCTCATCAGCGGGCCGGACGGACGCATCGCGTCGTTCGAGCGGCTGAGTGACTGGCTCGGCATCCCGCTGGAGGGCGGGTTCCGGCACGCGGTCCACCACGGCATCGCACCCGTGGTCGCCACCGCGCGCCCCCGGGCCGGCCGCTGGCAGGAACGTGCGGACCTGATCAAGCAGACGCTGGACGCGCCCACCATCCAGGTCGCCGACCGGCTCGGATACGCCGACGCCGACGGCTGGATCTGAACGGTCCGCGGCCGGGCTCGTTCGCGTGACGTGGTGGTGCGGGACACCCCGGGCGGTGCAGGCGCCAGGCGCTGATGCGTCCATGACCGGCGCACCCGGAGCGTTCCGCCGCCGTGTCACCGGTTCCGCGTGACCGCGGTCAAAGAGGGATGACGGCGAGCCGCCGATGCCTTTCGCGGGGCCCGGCGGACGCCACGGGCCGGACGCGCCGTGGGCCCGTCCGCCCCCGCCGCCCCCGCCGCCCCCGCCGCCGTCAGGAAGCACAGCGTGCAGTCGGTTCCCCCCGCCCGGTCCGGGCCGCCCCGCGAGGGGGCGCAGGCTCGTCTTCTGCCGCGGGGCCGTTCGGCCGCCCGCGGCATCACCTCCCGGCCGTGCGCCGAGCCGGTGCGCCGAGCGTGAATGAAAACGACATCTATACTCATCTGAGCGTTGATCCATGTGTCGGCAGGTGGCAGCCGACGGCAAGGGCTCCCGGGCTTCCCCCGGGCACGCCACCGACGGAGCCGCCGGTCTCCCCTGCCCCGACGCACCGGGCCGCCCGGGACGGGACGACGCCGAGGGCGGGGAACGGAAGCGTGGAGAAGCAGGAATACGTGGACGGCCGGCGGGGCTCGGCTGCTGACGCGGTGCGTCTCGTCGTGCGCACCCTCGTGTACGTGGTGGTGGGCGGTGGCGCGCTCTTCGTGATCGCCACCATCGCCTCGGTTCTCGGGCCGCCGCTCGCCATCGCTCTCTACACCCCGCCGGTGGCCGCCTGGTGGACGGTGTTCACGGCGATCGTCGTGCAGGGGATCCCCTTCCTGCTGCTCGGCACCCTGGTCTCGGCGGCCATCGGGGCCTTCGTGTCCGAGCGGGTCTTCAGCAGGCTGCTGCCGCGCAGTCCGGTGCTCGCCGTTCCCGTCGCGGGCGCCGCCGGTGTCGTACTGCCCGGGTGCGAGTGCGCGTCCGTGCCGGTGGCCGGGAGTCTGATGCGGCGCGGGGTGGCTCCGGCGGCCGCGCTCGCCTTCCTCCTCTCGGCGCCCGCCGTCAATCCGGTGGTGCTGGTCTCCACCTCCATCGCCTTCCCGGGCAACCCCGGCATCGTGCTGGCACGGCTCGTCGCGTCGCTCGCCACCGCCGTCGCCATGGGCTGGCTGTGGGTGCGGTTCGGGCGAGAGGAGTGGCTGCGACTGGCCACAACGCGTACGACGTCCGGGGCGTCCGGGTCCCGTTGGCAGGATTTCGGGGCCGGGCTGCAGCACGACTTCCTGCACGCGGGCGGCTTCCTGGTCGTCGGGGCGGCGGCCGCGGCGACGTTCAACATCGCCGTACCCCGGTCGGCGCTGGACGTCTTCACCGGGTCGGAGTGGCTGTCGGTGCTGCTGCTGGCCGTCCTGGCGGTGGTCCTGTGCGTGTGCAGCGAGGCCGACGCGTTCGTGGCCGCTTCGCTGAGCGGGTTCTCGCCGACGGCGCGGCTGGCGTTCATGGTCGTCGGGCCGATGGTGGACCTGAAACTGGTGGCGTTGCAGGCGGGTACCTTCGGGCGCGCCTTCGCGGTGCGGTTCTCGGCGGCCACATGGGTCGTCGCGGTGGTGAGCAGTGTGCTCGTGGGGTGGTGGCTGCTGTGAGACGCTACGGTCCGGCGCTGGTCCTGGTCCTGTGCGGGGGCGCGGTGCTGAGAATCTCGCTGTTCAGCGAGCTGTACCTGCGGTATGTGCAGCAAGGACTGCGGCCTTACCTGATCGCGTCGGGTGTGCTGCTGCTGGTGCTGGGGACCGTCGGTGCGGTCGTCGTGGGCAGGGGAACCCGCGACGAGGACCGGCACGAGCACGCAGACGGGCACGACCACAGCCACGGTCCCCGCGTCGCCCGGCTGCTCGTCGTCCCCGCGCTGGCCCTGCTGCTCTTCCCGCCGCCCGCCCTCGGCTCGTACAGCGCCGAGCGGGAGGCGGCCGGATACGCCGCTCAGGGCATCGGTACGTTCCCCGCCCTGCCCGAGGGCGACCCGGTCGATCTCGCTCTCGGAGAGTTCACCTCCCGCGCCCTTTACGACAGTGGCCGGACGATGAGGAACCGCACGATCCGGATGACCGGGTTCGTCACCAAGGACGACGAGGGCACCTGGTACCTGACCCGGCTCCGCGTCTCCTGCTGCGCCGCCGACGCACGGGCGGACAGGATCGAAGTACGTGAGGCCGGCGCCCCGGCCGTCGACAGCTGGGTGTCCGTCACCGGCACCTGGGTCCCAAAGGGCAGGCTCGGCTCCGACGAGGCGTGGCCGCCCGTGCTCGCCGCCACCGACGTCAGGCACGTCGGGCAGCCCGAGAACCCGTACGAGAAGCGGTAGTTCCCGCGGAGCGGGCGTCGTCGCCCGGCGGGACGCCCGCTCCGCCGCCATGAGCCCGGACGGGGGCGGCGACGACCCGGTGCTCCCCGGGGGCGGTGCCGTCGCCTCGGGCGGCGCGCGACCGAGGTGGCCCCTCGGGGACAAAGGTGCCGAAGCGCACCGTGAACACCAAGATGGTGGGTACGAGGTCCCGTCCCCCCCGGAGGTGACCGCAGCGACAGCATGGCGGACCCCGCACGAGCGTCCCAGGAGAGGCCATGACTCCCACAAGCCGGCACGGCAACGCACTCGGACCGGTTGTCGCAGGCGTCGACGGCTCCGCGTCGTCGCGGGAGGCGGTCCTGTGGGCGGCTGGCGAGGCCGACAGGCGAGGACAGCATCTGAGGCTCGTCCTGGGGGCGGATCTGGACCGGCTCGGCCGCTTCGCCGCGTTCGAGACGACCGAGCGCCTGCGAGAAGCGGGGAGCACGCATCTGGCCGAGGCACACGAGGCGGTTCACGAGCACTTCCCGGGGCTGCCGGTGGAGCGCGAGTTGAGCAACAAGAACGCGGTGGCGGCTTTGCAGGAGGCGGCCGCACCCGATGCGACCGTCGTCGTCGGCAGCAGAGGTCTGGGGGGCTTCCCCGCTCTGCTGCTCGGCTCCGTGAGTCTGGCTGTCGCCACGCGTTCCTCGGTTCCGGTGGTCGTCGTACGGGGCCGGGCCGACCGGCCCGGTACCGGAGTCGTCGCTGCCGCCGTTCGGGACGAGACGGACGCCGACTGGGTGCGGAGGGCGGCCGCCGAGGCGGAGCTGCGCGGGGGAACGCTGCATCTGATCAACGTGTGGAACCCGCTGTCCCACGTCGGGAACATGGTCACCGCGCTCGACGGCCCGGGCGACATCACGGAGCAGGGACGGGCCAGGACCGATGCCCTCGCTGCCGTGGTCCGCCGAAGCCACCCCGCCCTCACGGTCACCACCGAGGCCGGGGCGGGCACCGCGACCGCCGCCGCGCTCATGGACGTCTCCGGTCGCGCCGACCTGCTGGTGATGAGGGCCCGACGCCGGTTCGTGGGCTCGGGGCCGGCCCTCGGCCGTCTGGGACACGCTGCTCTGCACCACGCCCGGTGCCCGGTCGAGATCGTGCCCCGGCCGGGTGAGCCGGAGCAGGAGGAATCATGGCGGTAGCGGATGTCCGCAACGAGATCCTTGTCGGGGTGGATCCGAAGGACTCGTCCCGTCCGGCTCTCGCGTGGGCCGCTCAGGCCGCCTTGTCGAGGGGCGGTGACGTGCGTCTTCTGCTGTCCGTACCACCCCTGCGCGCCACGCATCACGGGGATGCCCAGCCCCACCACGAGGCACTGCGGGCGGAAGGCGAGGAAGCCCTGACGGCTGCCGTGGAGACGATCAGGGCCCTCGCCCCCGACGTCGCGGTGACCGCGGTCCTGTTCGACGGCATGCCCGCTGCGGTGCTGTGCCAGGAGGCGGCGGGACGCGCTCGTCTCCTCGTGGTCGGGTCCCGCCGGCTCACCCGTCCGAAGGACGTGTTCAGCGCCGACTCGGTCGTCGTGCCGGTCAGCGCGCGTGCGGACTGTCCGGTGGTGGTCGTCCGGGAGACGGAACACGCCGGACAGGCGCCTCTGCGACTGGTCGTCGGAGTCGACGGCAGCAGCGGTTCCCGGTCGGCCGTCGACTTCGCGGTCCAGGAGGCCGGCCCGCGCGGCGCGACCGTTCACGCCGTGTGGGTGTGGCCGGAGCACGTCGCCTGGCCGACCGGTCTCGGCGACGAGCGGGCCGGTCTTCTCGAGCGGCGCCGGCTCCTCGCGGAAACGGTGGCAGGGCCGGGGGAGCGGTACCCCGACGTGGGGATCACCCAGGAGGTTCTGCGTGGTCATCCCGTCGAGGAACTCGCACGGGTCTCGGCGACGGCTCAGGCCGTCGTGGCGGGGCGCCACGGGCGCGGCGGACACACCGGTATGAGGCTGGGGTCCGTCGTGCACGGGTTGCTCCACCGGGCCGGGTGCCCCGTCGTCGTGGTGCCCCCGGTATGAGGCGCTGCTCGTACCGGACCAGGACCTGCCCGTCCGGCAGCGGTCCGACCGGGGTCCACCCGGCTCCGGGCCCGTGTGCTGACGCACTCCACGGGCGGCACCCCTCCCGCCGTGCGCCGGAGGCGGCCGGTGCTGTCCAACTGGTCTCGTAAGCAGGGCCGTTCGGCCCGGAGGCCGGGCCGTGCAGCCCCTGCGGCGGGTGCGGGTGACGCGAGACATTGAAGGTGCAACGAGAGTCGTTCACCTCCTGCACCTCGCGTCACCCCGGGAAGGGATGAGCATCATGGCAGTTCACGACGGTTCCCCACGGCATTGGGGAGTGCGGGTGCCGACTGCGCGCCGGGCGGGCGGGGCGGCTCCCGCGTCCGCCGGGCCGGCGACCGCGGCGGCGGTGGTGGCGTCGGCCGCGGCCGGCGCGTACGTGCTGGCCGGGCTCCGGATCCTGACGGGCTTCGTCTTCCTGTGGGCGTTCCTGGACAAGGCGTTCGGTCTCGGCTATGCCACTGCCTCCGGCCGGGCGTGGGTCGAGGGCGGCTCGCCGACCCAGGGGTTCCTCGGCGGCGTCGCCGTCGGACCGATGGAGCCGGTCTTCCACGACTGGGCCGGTGCGGCGTGGGCCGACTGGCTGTTCATGCTCGGTCTGCTGGGCATCGGCGCGGCCCTGACCGCGGGCGTCGGCCTGCGGCTCGCCGCGGTCGGCGGCACCGTCATGATGGCGCTGATGTGGGCCGCGGAATGGCCGCCCGCCCGGCACCTGTCGGACGGATCGCCGAGCATGTCGACGAACCCGTTCGTCGACTACCACCTGATCTACGCCGTGGTCCTGATCGCCCTGGCCGCGGCGGGCGCCGGCGCCACCTGGGGCCTGGGCCGGATCTGGGCGCGCCTGCCCCTCGTCGGCCGCCACCGCTGGCTGCTCTGAGAGAGCCGCCCCCCCCCGGGGCCCCCCGCCCCCCCCCCCCCCCGGGGGGCGCCCCCCCCCCCCCCGCGCGGCCCCCACCCCGGACCCGTCGCTCCTGTCCCCGGCCGGACTGTTCCTGCGGTGTCCCGGGATCCGGGGACCGGATGCCGCGGCTCGCCGGGCTCGCCCTGCCCGCCGTGGGGCGGGACCTCCGTCACCTGCCGTCACTGCCCTCCGGTCCCGGGCCGCAGAAGGGGGAGGAAGGGGGAGCGGGAGACGTGATCGAGCCCGACGGCCCCCACCACCGTGGACGCTCCCGTGGTTCGGACGCTGCCGACCGGGGAAGTCTTCGCGGCGCTGGAGGCCTCCTCGCGGGGACCGGCGCAGGCGGACGCGACGGCGCGGCACGGCCGTGCGGGCCCCAACGAGCTGCCGCCCGCGAGCCGCAGACGCCTGTGGCGGGAACCGGCGGACCAGTCCACCGATCTCTTCGCCGTCGTCCTGCTCGTCGCCTCGGCGGTCACCTTCCCGGCGCCACTGGGGCCTTCGGCAACGCGGCGAGGCGCGGTGCCGGGCCGCGCGACCCGGGCGGGCACAGGGAAAGGCCCCCTGAGGGCCCGGACCCCGCCGAGTGGTCGGGGCGCCGCGCGGACGACCTCGGTGAAGCGGCAGACCCGCACGCCCGGCAGCCGCTGGATCCCGTGCTCCTCCAGGTGCCGCAGCACCCCGTCCGTACCGGAGCGGTCAGCCCGCCGGCAGCACCAGCGTGCAGGTCTCTCCCGGTGCGACCGTGACAGCCCGGTCGGCCAGTACCACGCGGATCGGTGGCTGCTTCGAGTCGGGCACGTCGATCCGCAACCGTCCGCTCCGCAGCCGCACACCGACCCCCCAGTGACCGCGATAGCGCAGTGAGAACCCGTACTCGGACAGCGCCGGAAGCGGCACGGGGTCCAGCCACAGCGCGTCCTCACGGGTCTCCAGTCCCGTCAGGCCGCGCTGAACCATGTCGAGGGTCCCGGCCATGGCACCGAGATGGATGCCTTCGCCGGTCGTGCCCCCCTGGAGATCGGCGATGTCCGACTCCAGGGCCTCCCGGGAGTACCGCCATGCCTCGGCCCGTCCGGCCCGGGCGAGGACCCAGCCGTGGACGAGCCCGCTGAGGGTGGAGCCGTGGCTGGTGCGCCGCAGGTAGTAGTCGACGGTCCTGTGCCAGATCTCGTCGTCCATCGCGTACCCCAGGCGCCGGAACACCTTCCGCAGCTCCGCGGGGGAGAAGAGGTAGCCGAGCATCAGGACGTCAGCCTGTTTGGACGCCTTGTACCGGTTGACCGCGTCGCCCTCGGACTCCAGTATCCGGTCCAGCCTCCGGATGCTGTCGTACCGCCCGCGGTAGCCGTCCCAGTCCAGTTCGGCCAGATCGCCGTAGCCTTCGAACTGACTGATGACGCCCTGGTGGTACGGCACGCGCAGCCGTCGGGACACCTCCTCCCACTTCAGGAGTTCGTCGCCGCCCAGCCCCATGCGGTCGAACAGTTCCTCCCGGTGCCACGAGGGAAGCCGTCGCACGAGGTCCAGGGCACGGCCGAGGACCCAGGCAGCGGTGACGTTGGTGTACGCGTTGTCGTCCAGGCCGGGCCGGACGGAGCCCGGGTAGCCGTCGTGGTACTCGTCGGGGCCCATCACACCACGGATGCGGTAACGGCCCGTCCCGGGGGCGAACTCCGCCGTGTCCGCCCAGAAGCGGGCGATGTGCAGCAGCATCTCCGCCCCCTTGGTGTGGAGGAACTCGATGTCGCCGGTGGCCTCGCAGTACTGCCACACGTTGTAGGCGACGGCCGAGCCGACGTGGTGCTGAAGCCGGGAGCGATCCGGCAACCAACGTCCCGAGCGGGGGTTGAGATGCAGTTCCTGGGTCTCCTCACGGCCGTCGCTGCCGCTCTGCCACGGGTACATCGCGCCTGTCCGGCCTGCTGCGGCCGCCGCCCGGCACGCCTGCGGCAGACGCCGGTGCCGGTACATCAGCAAGGCCCGGGAGATCTCCGGAAAGTGCAGGTTCAGGTACGGCAGCACGAACAGCTCGTCCCAGAACACATGGCCCCGGTACGCCTCGCCGTGCAGCCCCCGGGCCGGCACTCCCACGTCCAGTTCCGCGGTGTGCGGTGACAGTGTCTGCAGGACGTGGAACTGGTGCAGGCGCAGGACACGACCGGCCTCACCGGGCACCTCGACCTCCGCTCGCCGCCACAACTGCTCCCAGGCGGCGGCGTGGGAGGCCATGAGCGCGGGGAAGTGCGGGGCCACGGTCACCCGGTCGACGGCCGCATCGAGCGGATTGGAGATCGCCGTGTCGCGTGAGGTGTGCAGTGCCACGGTCTTCTCCACGCCCACGGCCCGGCCCGGCGCGACGCGGACCACGACGCGATGCGCGGCACGCCGAGGGGCGGGACGCGATTCCCGGGAGACGGGCCGCTGTCCGGGGACGGCGGTCCGGGCCGCCATGGCGATCGTGATGTCGGAGGCGCTGGTGCGGCAGCGCAGCCACACCCTGTCGGGCTCTTCCACCCCTGTTGCCACCCGCGTCAGGTGACGGCGGTTGAGAGCCCGGTAACGGTGCACGTTGCCGTTGATCACACCGCCGTCCAGGGCGGACTCGACCTCGATCTCTCCCGACCAGTCCTCGGCCGTGAAGACCGTCCGCAGCGCGGCCAGATGGGGGTGCCCCATGTGGACGAGGCGGACCTGCTCCACACCCACGACGCCCGCGTCGTCCCGGTAGCGAAGCGTGCGGGTCAGGGTGCCGCGGCGCAGGTCCAGAGTGTGCCGGTGCTCGAGCAGGGCGCAGCTGTCCGGGGAGAACCAGGGTCCCCAAGGTCCGTCGGCGGGACGGCAACGGAACCGTAGGAGCAGCCAGTTCGGCAGGTTGACCAGATCCTCGTTCGCCACCCGCTGCCCCGCCACGGTCGACTCCAGCCGGTTGTAGCAGCCGGCTGCGTAGGTGCCCGGGCAGTGCACCACGCCCGCTCTGCTCTCGGGCACCGCGCCGCGGGTGGCGAAGTAGCCGTTGCCGAGGGTGCACAGCGCTTCCCGCAACCGTTCGGCGGCAGGGTCGTACCCCTCGTACTCCCACGTCCACCCCGGCATCCGCAGCGCTCCCTCCTCTTGTCCCACGAGGCGGCCCGCAGGGCGGACGGCGCTCAGGCCCGCTGAGGGACCACGGCGACCGGGCACCCGGAGTGGTGCAGCAGGGCGTGGGCGGTGCGGCCGAGTTGCAGACCGAAGTGGCCGCGCCGCCTCACGGCGCCGACGACGACCAGGTCGGCTTCGGCTGCCGCGTCCAGGAGAACCCGGTGGGCGGGGCCTTCGACCGGCCTGCGGCGGACCTCGACCCCGGGGTGGTCCCGGAGCTCCTCGTGCAGTGCCTCGGTGAGATTGGCCGAGGCGCGTTCCTCGCGGGCGCCGGCGGCATCGTCGGCGAGAAGGGGATGGTCCACGTGCTCATGGGCCGGGCGGCGCCAGGCCCGCACGGCATCAAGGGGGCAGCCGCGCGCCTCGGCCTCCCGGAAGGCGAACCGTACCGCGCCCGAGCCCGTGGTCGAGTCGCCGACCCCGACCACCACCCGACCGAAGAGGCCCTGCCGGCTGCGCTCCGAGCCACGGACGACGAGGACCGGACACAACGCGCGGGCCGCCACCGTGAGGCTGACCGATCCCAGGAGCAGCCCGGTTATCCCGCCTCGCCCGCGTGAGCCCGTGACCAGGGCGAATGCCTCGCGCCCCGCATGCAGCAGCGCGGACACGGCATCGTCGGGCAGCAGGTCGCCCGACACCTTCACCTCGGGATTGCGCAGCCGGGCACGTTCCAGGCTCGAGGCGATGACGTGCTCCGCCATGACCTGTTCGGCGGGGCGATCGGTCCCGAGGGAGGGGAGGGCTCCTTCGTAGCGTTCCCACAAGGAGGCGTGGACGAGGCGCACGGGCACGCCGAGGCGCGCCGCCTCGTCCACCGCCCAGTCCACTGCCCGAAGGCTGCAGTCCGACCCGTCGACGCCTGTGACCAGCGGGGGTTCCATGGTGTCCCTCACCTTCCGTCCTGTGCGGGCGATGGCAGATCCTCTGCCAACACGGTCGCACTACCCGCGGACCGCCGCAGCCGCAGCGACCGGCTGGAAGCCTTCCCGGCCTCGAGGCGTACGACCACCGGGGCCGGCGAACAGGTCCGACGGTTCGCAGAGAGCCGGCACGAAGGCGCCTCAGGGCTGGATGTCGAGTACGTCCGCCACCGGTCGGCGTGGCGTGGCGGGGCCTGGGGGGCCGTATCCGAGGCGCAGCACGATCTGTGTGTGGCCCGTACCCGAGACGGGGTCGCGCAGGGGCCAGCGCAGGTCCCCCCACTCGAGGGCCTGGGTGGCGAAGGAACTGGACAGGCCTTCCAGGGTGGCCAGCAGCAGGACGCGCTCCATGGCCTGCCCGGCGCTCAGCCAGTCCTCGGGGCCGTCACGGACCGTGCTGAGAAGGGCCAGCTGCGGCGTCCGTTCGAACTCGGTGCTGTCACGGCCTGCCACCGGCCTGGGCCCGGCGAAGTCACGCATGGGGGCCTTGCCGCCCCGCTTGCGTGGTCCGAAGGCGTAGCCGGGCACGCCGTCCGAGCCCTTCTCCCCGGACGGGGCGTCGATGCGGGTCCATCGCGCCAGGTCCTCGTCGCTGCCGCGGTCGGTGAGGTTGCGTGCCTCGGCCTCCTCGAGCAGCCGCAGCACCTCGTCGAGGTGCCACGAGGAGGGGAAGGCCAGCATCGCTCCCTCATGGCGTGCGGCGTCGACGAGGGCCGTGCGCACCTCGGGGGGTATCTCCGTCTCGTCGAACGGGAAGCGGCTGCTGTGCCTGCGGGCAATCGCCGGATACAGGGGGGCGAGGTCGCTCTCACCGCTCCCGGGTCCGGTCAGTTGCACCGAGGCGAGCAGCGCCGGGTCGGCCCGGTCGGGTAGCAGGCGGGCCGCCGGGTGCAGGCCTTCGTGGACCGCCGCGACCCGCAGGTTCAGCAGAGCGGCGCCGCAGCCGAGGTGCAGGGCGCGGCTGTCGGGGTCGGCGTGCGGCAGGACGCGGTCGGGATCCGCGCGCAGGTGGAGGGTGCGGCTGCCCCGGACGTAGTGGAATCGCCACGGCTGGACGTTGTGCATCGACGGCGCGGCAGCGGCGTCGCCGACCAGGGCGGCCACACGCTCGTCGGACAGCGGTTCCGGTTCGGGTCGCTGGTTCACCGGGGCCTTCCTTCGCGGGTCCTGCGGTGCGGGTCGGGGGCCGGGCCCGCGGGCCCGGGCGGCGCAGCGCGAGCCGTGCGAGGGTGCCGTTCACCGGCCGGCCGGAGTGATGCGGCGTCCGGTCAGACTGGTGGGCCGGATCGACACCCACATCTCGCGTTCGTCCCCGGCCCACGGCGCGGTGTGGGCGTTCTCGTTCAGCCGCCGTATCTCGTCGGGGTCCGTGACCCGCCGCGCGGGGCCGACGGCGAGCACGCTCCAGCCCTGGCTCATGGCCTCGTCCATGTGGTCGACCTCGAAGGCGGTGTCCGATCCCACGGCCGCCGCGGGTGCGGAGCCGGGGGCGGTCCGGAAGGCGACCGCGCCGTCGACGACGTCGTAGTTCACCGGGACGACCGCCGGGCCGTCCGCGGTCGACACCGCGACGCGCCCCACCCCGTGTGTGGACAGCAGGGTGCGGCACTCCTCGGGGCCGAGGTCCAGGAGCCGGGGGTGGGCGAGTGCCCTCCCCCGGCCCGGTGGCATGTCGGTGCCGCCGCCGCGCAGGGCGTGGACCGTGGTGTTCAGCGCCGAGGCCAGGTTGACGAGCGTCGCCAGGCTCGGATCGGCCTGGTGTTCCTCGAGGTACGCGAGGTACTCGGGCGCCATCCTGGCGCGGCGGGCCGTCTCGGCCCGGGTCAGGCCCTGGCGCGCGCGTTCGGTGGCCACCCGCCGGCCGAGGTCGCTGGAGTGGGGCGCACCAAAACCGGCACCCGCCCCGGCCGCGCCCGGCGGACGGGACGTTTCCTGGGCCGCGGACTGGTCCCGGGCGGTCGCGGACTCGTGTCCCGGATGCAGGATGTGCGCGTCGGGTCCGGGAAACACGAGCGTCACCGCCTGCGTGTCCGACCAGCGCACGTCGTACGGGGGTGTCCCGTCCTTGTGGTGGAGCCCGACGATCTCGCCGTCGCGCCTGGTGGCGCCGGTCACCGGGCTTTCGATGACGAGGTGGTCGCCGAGGTGAGCTCGCATGATCGCCGCCCTTTGCTCAGAGTGCTGCCATGTCCAACGTGCCACGCGTGCCGTTCGGCGGCTTGGACCGTTCGGCCTCCGGGACACGCACCGTGAGAACTCCGTCACCCGGTTTCCCCGCGAGGCGCCCCGGCCCCTTCGCTCCCGTCGGTCACGTGGGCCAGCCGGAGAGCGGGCGGGAGGCCGGCCCCGATGCGCCCATGCCCTCGATGTCGCGTCCGGCGGCGTCCACCAACTGCCGGCCGAGGTCCTCCATGGCCCTGCCCGCCGCCAGTTCGTCGCCGATCTCCGGCACCTCCGTGTCCGCCGGATTACGGTGCGCGGTCCCGTGGCCGGTAAGTACCGTGCTTCCGGTATCGACCACCGCGCGTGCCTTCGTCGTTCCCTCGTCCTCGAAGAGGTGGAGGCGAACCTTCCATTCCACGGTGTGCGGCATCGCTGTCCTCCTCGGCTCGGTGCGGGCCGGACGCGGTTCGCCCAGGTCTCCCGGGGGCGCGTCCGGTGCCGACGTGTCCTCCCCGACGCGGCGCCGGCCCCGGCCGGCGCCGGCGGTCGAGGGACCGGAGAACGCCGCCCGGGACGCGACGGGGCTCCGGGCCCGCCGGGTGGCCGGCGGCACCTCTCTCCCCGTGCTCGCCGAGGACGGGCCCTCCACCGGTGCGCTGCCCGTTCCGCATCGTCGTCTCCGGCAGTGGCCTGCCGGTACCTTCGCCGGGAGAGCGTCATCACCGGCCGGCCGCCGTATTCACCATCTTGTACGCGGAGCCCTCGTACGGCACGTCGGCCGGGACACCGACGCGAGCGCCGACCGCTTCTCCGGTGACCGCCGCACACCGGAGACTTCGGTCACGGGGCCGACCGTCCCCGGTGGGGCAGACCTGCGAGCCTCGAGAGGCGGGCCCGTTGGGGTGGTGCCGGGAACGCGTCGTCATATCTGCGGCACGACCACGACCGGACACGGCGCGTGATGCAACACGGCGTGGTTGATCAGCCCGAGTTGCAGGCCGGAGTGCCCGTGGCGCTTCCCGGCCCCCACCACGAGCAGGTCCGCGCCCGACGCGGCCGTCAACAGCGCATGCCGTGCCTGTCCCTCGACCACCCGGCGGCTCACGGGAGTGCCCCGGTACTGCTCCGCAGGGCCCCGCAGGGCGTCGTCGAGCACCTGCGCGGGCGGGCGCCGATGGGCCTCGAGGGCGTACCACGCGCCGGGCGGAGGTTCCGAGGGCGTGCCGATCGGCGCACTCCAGGCGTGTACCGCCACCAGCTCACAGCGCCGTACGTGCGCCTCGCGGAACGCGAACTCCACGGCGGTATCGCTTCCCTCGCCGTCCTCGACACCCACGACGACGTTCCCGAACCGGCCTTCCCGGTGTTCCGCCGGGCCCCGCACCACCACGACCGGGCAGTCGGCCCGCGCCGCCACGGCCAGACCGACCGAACCCAGGAGGAGCCCGGCAAGGTCGCCCCGCCCCCTGGAGCCGAGCACCAGCGCGAACGCGTTGCGGCCCTTGCCGATCAGGGCGGAGGCGGCGTCCTCTTGCAGCACCTCGCTCGACAACCGCACCGCGGGGGCACCCTCTCCGGCACGCTCCGAGGCAGCGTCGATCACGTCGGACGCCTCCTGTTCCGGTGCCGCCGCGTGCACCAGGTGGAGGGGGACCGTGTGCCGGGCCGCCTCGGCGACAGCCCAGTCCACCGCCTCCAGGCTCGCCTCGGACCCGTCGACGCCGACCACCAGGGGAATCGTCACCGTTCATGTCTCCTCCCGCCCCGAGATCCCGTCCGTCCGGGTTCCGCCCCTCCACCGGTGCGCATGCGCCGCGGAAAGGCATGGGGTACTCCTCGACTGAGCAGAAGCGCCGTGCGCGGTGGGCGGGCGCTTCCGGACGGACGAACTCCTTCACGTCGTCCCAGCTTCTTACGAGACGGAGGCACGCGCCATGGAGCCAGTGATCACCGTCGGCCCCGACGGCCCGCCCGGGAGTCCTGCCGCCGGCGGCCGGGCCGCCGTCCACCCGGCACGCCGCCCTGTCACGGTCGTCCCTCATGACTGAGGCGGGCGGCACCGCGTCGCCCCCGCTCGCGGAGATGAGTGAGACCCACACCGCGATCGTGTTCCTGGTCGGCGACCGCGCCTACAAGATCAAGAAACCGGTCGATCTGAAGTTCCTGGACTACACCACCGTGGAGGCCCGCCGGACCGCCTGCGAACACGAGGTCGCTCTCAACCGCCGCTTCGCCGAGGACGTCTACCTGGGCCTGGGAGAGATCCGCAGCCCGCAGACGAAAGCACCCGAGCCCATGGTCGTGATGCGCCGCATGCCGGCGGACCGCCGCCTGTCCCGGCTGGTACGCGAGGGGGCCGTCCTCGACGACATCCTCCGGGCCGTGGCCCGGCAGCTCGCCGCGCACCACACGAACGCGCCCCGCAGCCCGGAGGTGGACGAACAGGGCACCCGGGACGCGTTGTCCTTCCGGTGGGAGGCGAGCTTCGCACAGGTCCACGCCCTGGCCGATGATCTCACCCTCCCCGACGGCACGGACGAGGTCGAGCGGCTGGTGCGCCGCTATCTCGCCGGCCGCGAGCGACTGTTCGACACGCGCGTGGCGCAGGGACGGATCGTCGACGGGCACGGCGACCTGCGCGCCGAGGACGTCTTCTGCCTCGACGACGGCCCCCGCATCCTGGACTGCCTGGAGTTCGACGACCACCTCCGCCACCTCGACGGCCTCGACGACGCCGCCTTCCTCGCCATGGACCTGGAACAGCTCGGCGCCCCGAACGCCGCGGCGTACTTTCTCGCCCGGTACAGCCAGTACTCCGGCGACCCGGTGACCCCGTCCCTGTGGCACCACTACGTCGCCTACCGCGCGTTCGTCCGCGCCAAGGTCTCCCTGATCCAAGCACGCCAGGGCGTGCCCACCGCCGAGGCGACGTCCCGGCGACTGGTCACGGGAACGCTGCGTCATCTGCGCGCCTCCACCGTCGGTCTGACACTCGTCGGGGGACTTCCGGGCAGCGGGAAATCCACGCTCTCCGGGGCCCTGGCCGACCGTCTGGGGGTGACGCTGCTCAGCAGCGACCGCCTGCGCAAGGAACTGGCGGGTATCCCGGCCGAACAGTCCGCGGCGGCCGACTACGGTGAAGGGCTGTACGCACCGGAGTGGACCGCGAGGACCTACGCCGCCCTGCTGGACCGTGCGTCCACCCTGCTGTCCTCGGGCGAGTCCGTCGTCCTGGACGCCACCTGGTCGGACGCGGGACAACGCGAGGCCGCCCTGCGCGTGGCCGAACGCACCAGTGCAGACCTGGTGGCCCTGTACTGCCGGGTGCCCGGCGGCGTGTCAGCGGCCCGCCTCGCCTCCCGCACCCCCGGCGCGTCGGCATCCGATGCCGACCTCGCCGTTGCCACCGCCATGGCGGCCGAGGCGTCACCGTGGCCCGAGGCCGTGACGGTCGACACCAGTGGCCCCCTGGAGACCGCGGTCGTCCAGGCGTTGGCAGCCGTCCGCCCGTGGGACACCGGCCAGACCCCGGTCTTCCGTCGCCCCTACATGCTGCCGGACTGACGGGACACGGGGCGGCCCGGCTTTCCGCGTTGCCCGCAGGCCCTTCGAAGGCGACAGTGGAGTGAGGCAGTGAGGGAGTGAGCAACGATGCGAGGACTCGTCTATCACGGTCCTGCACAGACCTCTTGGGACACAGTCCCGGATCCCGCGATCGAGGAGGACACCGATGCGATCGTACGCGTCGACGCGACCACCATCTGCGGAAGTGATCTGCACATTCAGCGGGGAGACCTCCCCGAGGTCAAACCGGGTACGGTCCTCGGCCACGAGGCCGTCGGCGAAGTGGTGGAAGTCGGCCGCGGGGTGCACAACCGGCGGCCCGGACATCAGGTGATCGTGTCGTCCGTCTCGACCTGCGGACACTGTCCGATGTGCCGCGCCAGCATGTACGGACAGTGTCAGGGCGGCGGTGGATGGAGCCTGGGAAACATGATCAACGGGACGCAGGCCGAGTTCGTTCGCGTTCCCTTCGCCGACTCCTCCACGCACCGCCGGCCCTCCTCCCTCCCCCTGGGCGACGCGGTCCTGCTCGCCGAGCTCCTCCCCACCGCCTACGAGGTCGGGGTGCGCAACGGGCACGTGAGCCCGGGGGACACGGTCGTCGTGGTGGGCGCGGGCCCCGTGGGGCTCGCCGCGGTCATCATCGCCCGCCTCTACTCGCCTCGCCGGATCATCGCGGTGGACCTGTCCTCCTCCCGGCTGGAAGCCGCCGCACGCCTGGGTGCCGACGCCGCTGAACTGCCCGGGCGGTTGATCGCCGATCTGTCCGAGGGCCCGGGTGCCGACGTGGTCATCGAGGCCGCCGGCGATCCGGAGAGCTTCCTCCTGTCCACACGTGTCGTGCGCTCGGGAGGGCACATCGCCAACATCGGCATGCCCGGCAGCCCGGTCACGCTGCATCTGGAGGCTCTGTGGCGTAAGAACCTGACGATCAGTACCGGCCAGGTCGACACGTTCTCCACGCCGTGGCTGCTCGACCTCGTGACCTTCGGACGCATCTCGGTCTCCCCGCTCGTCACCCACGTCTTCGGTCTCGACCGGATGAAGGACGCGTACGAGGTCTTCTCCCGCGGCCCCGACACCGGAGCCCTCAAGGTCATGCTGAGCCGCGAGGCGAAGGCGCCGTCCCGGCAGCCGTATCCCTGATCTCCCCCGTCCTTCTTCCCGCCCCGGTCCAAGGGGACCCCACGCGCCGCCGCCACCGCGGTGGTGTTCCGCCCGGGCGCCACCACCGGCGACGCCCGCGCCCTGCCCATCGGCGCAGGACCGCACTTTCGTGCTCGCCCTGGTGTCCTGTTGCCCTGCCCGCAGGGAAGTCGCGTGGTGCCGGGTGCGCAAGCGGATGCCGCCGCGGCGGACCGGCCGGACGGGACGCGAGGGAGGGCGAGTACGCGGACCGGGCCCCGTGACCCCGCGCGGATGCCGTTGACGGGCCGACCGGCCCGAGCGGCCCTCCGCACTGTCGGACAATCTGGATGTACAGGGTTTTTCCGGCACCGTGCCGGAGCCCGGTAGAGAGCGGAGGAGTGGCATGAAGGGCTACGTTTTCCACGGTCCCGGACAGGCCTCGTGGGAGGAGGTCCCGGACCCGGGCCTCAAGGAGCCCACCGACGTGATCGTCCGCGTCGACGCGGTGACCATCTGCGGGACGGATCTGCACATCCTCAAGGGCGACGTGCCCGAGGTGCGGCCCGGCACCGTGCTGGGGCACGAGGCGGTCGGCGAGATCGTCGAGGTGGGCGGTGACGTGCACACGGTGCGTCCCGGGGACCGGGTGCTGCTCTCCTGCGTCAGTGCCTGCGGGCGGTGCCGCTACTGCCGGGAGGGCGTGTACGGCCAGTGCCGTGGAGGCGGAGGCTGGATTCTCGGTCACCTGGTCGACGGCACCCAGGCCGAATACGTCCGCGTCCCGTACGCCGACCTGTCCGTGCACCCGCTGCCCAGCGCGGTGGCCGGTCAGGACGCCGTGCTGCTGGCCGACATCTTCCCCACCGCCTACGAAGTGGGCGTCCTCAACGGGAAGGTGCGGCCCGGGGACACCGTGGTCGTCGTCGGGGCCGGTCCCATCGGACTGGCGGCCGTCGCGATGGCCCGTTTCTTCACGCCCGAGCGGATTGTCGCCGTGGACCTGACCACCTCCCGGCTGGAAGCCGCGAGGAGCCTGGGCGCAGACGCGGTGGCCGACGCCCGCGAGGAACCCGAGCAGCTGGTCGCCGACCTCACCGAAGGGCTCGGAGCGGATGTCGTCATCGAGGCGGTCGGCGTGCCGGAGACGTTCGAACAGTGCACGCGCATGGTGCGGCCCGGCGGACATGTGGCCAATGTCGGGGTGCACGGCAAGCCCGCGACCCTGCACCTGGAAGACCTGTGGATCAAGAACGTGACCATCACCACGGGGCTCGTCGACACCTACTCCACGCCGACCCTGCTGCGGATGGCGTCCGCCGGCCGGCTGCCGGCGTCACGGCTGGTCACTCACACCTTCCCGCTGGATCACATGGAGGAGGCCTACGGCGTCTTCGGCAACGCCGCCGAGACCGGTGCCCTCAAGATCGTGCTCGGCGGTCAACCGCACGATGTCGTCGCGGTACGGACGACCTGAGAGCGCCCGCGGAGCGGGCCCTCTCGGCTCCTCCCCGTGATGCTCGCACCGGCTTCGAGCCGTACGGCACGAAGCCGGGGCCCTTCGGCCCGTGCGGCGGCCTCCTCGCCGTGCCGGCGCTGATCGAGCGTTCTCGGCCTGCGGATGCGGCACGCCGGTGGCGTGACGCGGCGCAACGCACGGCCCCGGGGCTAGGCCAGGGACAGGAACAGCTTCTCCAGCCGGGCGCGCATCTGCTCGCTGTCCTCGCCGCTTCTGCGGCCGGACTCGATGTCGGTCACGCACTGCTGCAGACCGGTCGCGATGATGGCGAAACCGGCCCGGTCGAGTGCGCGGGAGGCGGCGGCGAGCTGGGTGACGACGTCCTCGCAGTCGCGGCCCTCCTCGATCATCCGGATCACACCGGAGATCTGCCCCTGCGCACGGCGCAAGCGGTTCAGTACGGACCTGAGGTCCGCGCCCTCGAGTTCCAGTTCCACGGCCACTCCTCGAAAAATACCCCTAGGGGTACTCTACGTCCCGGTTCGGGACGGTGTCGACCATCAAGGATCCCCCATGCCGTGACCGGCCCTCGCACCCCCGTCACCCCCGGAGCCCGCCGGGCGAGCGCCTCCGCAGCAGGGACGCCGGTGCTCCTCGGCCCGTCCTCGGCCTCCTCGCGCACCCGGCCTTCCGGCTGCGACGGGGCCGCCTTCCCGCGTACCACCAAGCCGCTCACGCTCCTCCTCGCGCCCGGACGGTCGTGGGCACCGGATTCCGGCCCGGTCAGACTGTGCTCCGGCGCACGGTCGTGTGGCGGTGGGCCCGGCCGACGACCTCCCGTCGTCGCGTGCAACCGTGGTCGTTTACCGCTGCGACGAGCCTCAGGGGGCCCTTCGGTCCGTGGTGTGGGTTATTGGGCCGCAGAATCCCGGGCGGCGAGGCGGCGAGGCGGCGAGGCGGCGAGGCGGCGAGGCGGCGAGGCGGCGAGGCGGTGAACTGGGGAGTGCCCGGTTTTCGCGGTGGAACGAGCCGGCAAGGGGCCGAGGCGAAAATGGAAACGCGCTGTGGGCGCACGGTCGACGTCACCCGTCTCGCGCCACGGGGACTGCCGACCCCCGTGGGACGCGGCGTCGTGAACACTTCTTGGGCACCCACGGCGAGGGCGCGCCCGGGGTTTCGCCGACGGCCGAGGAAGCCCGGGGCCCGGCCGGTCTGCTGCTGTCCCAGGCGGCCGCGGGGGACCCCCGAACCCGTGGGCCGGCCCGGAGTGGCCGAGGCGGCGCCGATCGGGGGTGACGCTCTCGGGATTCGGATCCGGGGCCATGCCCTGACCGTCGGCCAACCGCTGCCGGGCCGCGGAAGGGACACCGCGCCCACTCCCGACTCCCGTGGTGCTCTTCGTGGCGTCGGTGGCCTCCTGCGCGGCGCGCTACGCGGTCCGCTGTCTCGACCGCCACGGTGTGAACCGGGACGGCTTGTCCGTCCGGGCGGAGTTCGCCATGGCCGACGAGGGGCCGCCCCGGGTCGGCTCTCTCGCCTTGACCGTCCTGGCCCCCGCCCTGCCGCGGCAGCGGCTGGCCGCTCTGCGCGCGGTGGTCTCCCACTGCACGGTCACGAACACACTGGCGCAAGCGCCGGATGTGGTGCTGGAAGTACGGTGCGATGTCGACCGGGTGGCCGCCGGGACATGGAGGCTGGGGGCAGCTCGGCATGAGTACCGGTCACCGGCCGGACTCCTGTTCCGGACCGACCACGGTGACAGGGCAGGCCGCGTGCTGGGAGCAGCGCTGGCTGACCGAGCCCAGCATCGCCCGGGCGAAGCCGCCTCGGCCACGGCGCCCCACCACGAGGAGCTCGGCTCCTTGTGAGGCCTGGATCAGCACCTCCGACGGGTCGCCCTCGACGAGGCGTTCCCTCAGCCCCGGCGGATGCTCGCTCTGAAAGACGGTGCGCAACTCCTCCGCGAAGCGCTCCCGGGCCTGCCCCAGGTCGAACTCGGGATCGCTCACCGGCCCGCTCCAGCCCGTGGCGGACGGCGTGTCCCAGGCGTGGACCGCCTCCACGACACCGCCGATGGCACGGGCGTAACGGTCCGCCCACCGCAGAGCCGCGTGGGACGAAGACGATCCGTCCACGCCCACGACCACCCGAGGTGCCGGATCTGAGGACTGCATGGCCACCTCACTCAGCTGTCATTGTCTGCGCATCTCCACGCTGCCGGGAACGACGCCGACGCGCCAGTGGAGCTATCGGTCACGGTCGGTCGAGACGCTCCTGGGCGGACCGGCAGAACAGGTGGGGGAGTGGAAGCAAGGCCGGTCGGCATCCGTATCGAAGCGCACCCCGGGGACAGTACCCACCTGGTGCGGGCGAGCCCGGCCGCCCACGCCCGCCGTTCACCCCAATGGTGCGCCGGTGTCACCTGTCCACCCGGAGTTCCCCGGCGATGGCCGTCGCCCAGCCGTCGACGGCACGCCAGTCCCGGAAGTCGCCGTACCGGCCGCCCACCAGGTGAAACAGCAGACGTCCGGTACGGGGCAGCTGGTCCCCTTCGACAACACCGGAGAACAGGCGGTGGCTCCGGTACCCCAGGCCTGGCGGCAGGCCTTCCTCGATGGCCGGCAGCTCCTTGGCGGCCATACGGCGCCACGGCCCGCGCAGCGCCGCGGGCATCCCGACGCTGAAGATCCACACGGGACGGGGGGCGAGCACATCCAGGTTGTCCCGCACGAACTGCCGGGCCGGTGGCAGCCAGCCCTGTTCGTGTACGGCGCTGCCGAGGACGAACGAACAATAGGCGTCGGCGTCCTCCACCTCGGTCATGGGCCTTGCCTCGGCCCTCCGCCCCGCACGGCTCAGGACGGCGGCCGTCCTCTCGGCGATCGTCCGGGTGGAGCCGTGCACGGTCGCGTATCCGACGAGGACGTCCATGCGAACTCACCTTTCCGTCCCGGTGGGCGTGTTCCCCGGCCCCGCGGTGGCCCACGCCACGAGACCGGGGACCGCGGAGGCCGGGGCCCGGGGCGGAGTCATGCCGGCTCCGACGGTTCGCGACCGCCCTGGTCGAGCCGGAAGGGGGGGATACACATCGGTGAGCAGGGCCGCGTGGGCGGCCACGCGCAGTACCCAGCGGTTCAGCCCGAGCACCAGATCGAACAGACCGCGCGGGTAACGCCCGGTGGCGGCCAGGGAGACGCCGGCGAACAGGGTGAGCAGCCCGACGAGACCACCGCTGAACCAGCCCACACGGGCGCCGCCGAGAAAGAAGCCCAGGACCAGGTAGTGCGGGACGGCCAGGAGCCACCACTTCACCAGGACGAGGCCGCGGGAGAGCTCCCCGGGGTACGTCAGCTCCCAGCGCGCCGGATGGCCGGGGACGTCGGCGAGCGTGAACGGCGGATAGCGGTCGGTGCCCGGAGCACCGTAGGCGTAACAGGCCACTCGCCCATTCCACCGCAGTACACCGGTGGTGAAATCGAAGAGGGGTCTCGGGCAGCGGCCGGTGAAGAGAATCGCGAAGAACGCCGCCACGCTCGCCCCTGCGAAGGCCACCCACAGGAAGACCAGGACGACGTGGTGCGGGAGGGCGAGCACCCATTTGACCAGCCACAGCCAGCGGGACAGCGGTGTGTCGAGGACCGCGGTCAGCCGGGCGGGGTGGCCGGGCCGTGGCACCACGGGGGAGGCCGCCGAGGGCGTGGAGTGCGAGCTCATGGGGAACCGGTCCCTTCGGATGCCGTCGGACGCGCCGGCCTCACCGACGCGGAACGGGGCGGTGCCGTGGAACGGCGCCACGCCTCACCGCGGGTTCCGGGTCCGGCCCGGGTGCCCCGAGCGCGCGCGGTCGAAACGGCGGCGGAGGAAGGCGGAGCGGCAGGGCGATCACACGCCGTGCTGCCCGCGGCCCACGTCCTACCGGGAGAAGGGACGGGGACACGCGGCGTATCGAGGTCTTGATCCTCCAGTCCCGGGTACCTGCGGGTCGTGCAGGTGAACGACCACACCGAGGAGGAGACGATGAGCACGGTGAAGGAAGCGGTGGACGTCGAGGTTCCCGTCCACACCGCCTACAACCAGTGGACGCAGTTCGAGGAGTTCCCGACCTTCATGGAGGGCGTGGAGGAGGTGCGGCAGCTCGACGACCGGCACAACCACTGGGTCACCAGCATCGGCGGGGTGCGGCGCGAGTTCGACACCGAGATCGTCGACCAGCTGCGGGACGACCGGATCACCTGGCGCTCCGTCGACGGCGAGACACGGCAGCGGGGATCGGTCAGGTTCGAGCGGCTGGACGACACCCGCACCAGGGTCGAGCTCACCATGGAGATCGAGCCCTCCGGAGTGGCCGAGAAGGGCGCGGACATGCTCGGTGTCATCGACCGTCGGGTCAAGGGGGACCTGCACCGCTTCAAGGACTTCATCGAGGGCGGCGGTGGCGAGACGGGTGCCTGGCGCGGACGGATCCGGCCGGAGAATCCCGGTTCCACCCTCTGAGGGCCCGAGAGGCGCCCGGCAGGGGCGCCCCTGCGCTGTCATCGCCCGGCCGGCCGAGTCGCCCGGCCGGCCGGGCCGACGCCCGGCGATGTCACGTGATCAAGGTCACCAGCATGCCGATCAGCCCGATCGCCACCAGCGCCACCACGGCCATGATCAGAACCAGCGGCACCGGCCCCCAGCCCTTGCGCAATTCGGGCGGCTCCGGATGGGAGATGCCGTAGGTGCCTCCTTCGGCGGGTGGCGTCTCACCGGGTGGCGTCTCACCGGGTGGCGCAACGCCGCCCGGCTCGGTCCCCGGGGTTCGCCTCGGGTCGGGATCAGGAGTCGTCATGACGGACACTCCATTCGGGGCTCGGGTGAGGACGTGGGACGTGGCGTGTCACCGGTGGGGCCGAGCGGCGCCGGTGCCGCCGGACCCCGGCGTGACCGGACAGTCGCCGCACGCGTTCGCCGCCGCGGTGGCGGTGTTCGGACCGCCGCCCTCGGCCACCGCGCGTACCACCAGGTCGCGGTCACCGGCCTGCTGGGGCACGGAACCGTCCCTCTGCGGTGCGGACGGTGGATTCACCGCCGCCCGGCCCGAGTACCCGTAAACGACTGTTCCCCACGCTGTCGGCCACCCGGAAGCGGCGAGCTCGACGGCCCCGGCGTCGCACGGAGTTTCCGCCATCCGTGAAGACACTTCGGACCGGGCGCACCGCCCCCCGTTTCGCCCGGCCCGGACGGGGTAGGGCGGGCCAGATGAGGGTCAGCGTGGTGGACGCGGGGTCGCGCACAGTCCGTCTGGTGGTCGCGGACGTGAAGGGTGGCGTTCCGTTGCCGGTGCACACGGCGAAGTGGAAGCTGCGCCTGTCCGAACGGACCGAGGCGGACGGCACCATCGGTGACGGCGCACTGGAGCAGATGGCCGAGGCGGTGGCCGGGGCGGGGCGTACGGCGCGGCTTTGGAAGGCGGAGGAGCCGCTGGCGTTCGGCACCGCCATCGTGCGCAACGCACCCAACCGCGCCGAAGTACTGCGCTTCGTGCGTCGGGAGACCGGCATACCGATGTGCACACTCTCGGGGGAGACCGAGGCCGAACTGACGTTCCTGGCAGCTCGCCGGTGGCTGGGCTGGCGCGCCGGGCCACTGGTCCTTCTCGACATCGGGGGCGGTTCACTGGAGGTGGCCTTCGGCCGAGGCCGTCTCCCCGAGTTCGCCGCTTCCCTCCCGCTGGGCGCGGGGCGCCTGACCCGTGAGTTCTTCCACGTCGAGGACGCGCCCGCCGAGGCCGAGCTGAGAGCTCTCCGCCGCAGGGTTCGTCACGCGCTGCGGGACGTGGCGGCCCGGATCCGGTGGGAGCGCCCGACAACCGCCGTACTCACCTCCCGTACCTTCCAGCAACTGGCCCGGCTCTGCGGCGCCGCTCCCGGACGCCAAGGTCCGTTCAGTCACCGGAGCATGGAGCGCAGGGACCTTCGCGAGGCCATCGGTGTCCTCGCCGCGCTCCCGGTGGACGAACGCGCGCACCTGCCGGGCATCACCGCGCCCCGGGCCGCGCAGAGCCTGGCCGGAGCGGTGGTCGGCCACACCGCGATGAAAGTCATGGGGCTGCGCGAGGCCACGGTCTGTCCGTGGGCCATCCGCGAGGGTGTCATGCTGCGCTGCATCGAGGACGGCCCCGGCTGGTGGACGGAGATCGCCCAGGACTCCGACGCCTTCGCCGCGCAGAAGGACACTCTTCGCCTTGCCGCCGGTCCGCTGGCCGGCTGAGCCGGAAAGGACGCGCGGAACCCTCGGTGCGGCACCGCTCGGTCCGGCGGTGTGCGGCGAGCCCGTCTCCGGGCCCGCGCCCCGACGGTGGCGCGGGCCCGGCTCGCAGGGGCGGGGGCACCGGGGCAGGGCGTCGGATGCCTCCGGTGTGCGCGGCCGGGCGGGCCGGCTTCCCCTGCTTCCTCACGCGCACGAAGACCGTACGAGCACTCCGGTCGAGCGCTGCCGTGCCTGATGTCCGGGTGGAGGCGCCCGGGCAGGTCCGTCGGTCCGTCCGGGGCCTGACGTTCCACGTGCCCGTCCGGCCCGCCGGCGGCCGGAGCCTGCCCCGCCGCGCCTTCGCGGGCGGCGGCGACGCGCTGGCCGTGTCGTCCGCGCGGCCTCGGCGCCGTCCCCTTCCGCACGTGTGTCCGGCTCGCTCCTCCCGGGCGCAGGCAGGGGGCACAGCAGGCCCTCTCCTCTCCCGTCGCCTGTGTGCGGGCTGCTCCGAACCGGTGAGATGGGTGGGGCGGGACGTGGCCGTACGCCGAGATCGCGGTGATCGGTGCTTGTCTGGTCGTCTCGGCATCCAATCGCACAAGGAGTACCGTCGTGCCGTCACAGAACGCGGACATCTCGTACACCGTGCCCGGGATGAGCACCCAGGACAGCCGGCGCATCAGCGATTTGCTGCAGATGCGTCTGCACTCCCTCAACGACCTTCACCTGACGCTCAAGCACGTTCACTGGAACGTCGTGGGGCCGCACTTCATCGCCGTGCACGAGATGATCGACCCCCAGGTCGACAAGGTCCGTGCCATGACCGACGACCTCGCCGAGCGGATCTCCACACTCGGAGGCCAGCCCAACGGCACTCCGGGCGCACTGGTGGACCGGCGCACCTGGAACGACTACTCGATCGGCCGGGCGGAGGCGATCGAGCACCTCGGGGCCCTCGATCTGGTGTACACCGCCGTCATCAAGGACCACCGTGAGGCCATGCAGGCCACCGAGACGTCCGATCCTGTCACTCAGGACATGCTCATCGAACAGTTGCGAGGCCTGGAACTCTTCCAGTGGTTCGTCCGTGCGCACCTGGAGTCCAGTGGGGGCGAGCTCAGCACCCGCGGTGCCACCACGGAGACCGGCGCCGCAGGCCAGGCGGCGGAACAGGCGCGCAGCCAGCCGTGAGGGCCCCGGGGGCGGCACCGGCCGGCCCGGATCACGGGCTCCCGGGGTGCCGGCCGGACGTCAGCCGTTCCTGCCGGGCCGCTTCGCCGGCCGAGACCGCCTCAGCCACCGGACGACCACGGCCACGACGGAAACGGCCAGCACGAGACGAGCCGTCCGGGCGACGGCGTCCCCGGGGGCGCCGGTGCAGTGTTCGCATGCCGGTACCACGCGAAGTGTGCGGTCGGCCCCCGCGGGCGGTGGTGGGGCGGCCTCCCCCGCCAGGGACAACTCCTGCGTGATCCGTTGCCAGACCTGCTCCGGGCGGGCGGTCGGCAGGTCCGGCTCCTCGACGCTGCGTGCGGCTGCCACGACACGTGCCATCCGGTTCAGTTCCCTCCTGCACCGGACGCATACGGCAATGTGCCGCAGGGCGCTGACGTCGTCGCTCGAAACGCCGTTGCCCAGTGCCAGTTCCACCAGGTGCGTGGGCTCGACGTGGTCCACCACAACCTCCTGTTCCCTGTGTTCCGCCTTCTGTTGTCCCGCCCGTACCGGGCGGGAGTCCGCACGCGGATGCGTGCACCCGCTCATTCCCGGACCGGCTCCGCCGTGACGACCACGTTGGCCAGGTAGCCGCCCCGGTCGGGGACGAACGGGGGCGCGCAGGTGATGAGCGTGAGAACCGGGGAACCGGTCCGGCGGAAGACGGAGGACGGAAGGTCGCCCTTCGGCACCGTCGTGCGCGCGACGATCCGGTAGACGGCCGGTGCGGCCTCGGCACGGTGCACCTCCACGCGGTCCCCGGGCCGTACGCCGGAGAGTGCCGCGAACTCACCGAGGGTGCCCGAGTCGCTGTCCACGTGTCCGACGAGCACGGCTGAGCCCCGGGAGCTTCCGGGCGCCGGGCCGAAGCGGTACCACCCGGCCACGGTGGGATTCGAGGGGACCGCCAGCGTGCCCTGCCCCGTGACACCGACCGGCCGTACCGGGGCGTCGAGACCCACGTCGCGGACCAGGACGCGCCGGGGTGGCGGAAGCGGGCGCTCGGAGCGATGACCCGGATCCGGGTCCGTCGCGGTGGGGCCGGGGTGCTCGGCCGGCCCGGAGGCCCGGGCCGGCACCGCAGGCCCGAAGTCGGGCGAGGGAGCCGCCCGGTCCGACGGGGAGGCCGCCAGGGTGAGGACCCCCGCCAGCGCGGAGGCCGTCACCGTGAGACCGCCGAGTCTTCGTCCCTTCTCACCCACGCCGGCCCGCTGCCCGGCGTGCCATCAGGAAACCGCCGGTCAGTGTGATCATGCCGCCCGCGGCGGCCCAGGCCAGCCACTGGTCGGAGGAGTTCGCGGCGACGGCGGCGCCGTTGCCGCCCGCGTCGACGCCCTTCGGTGCCGATTCCATGCCGCTGAGCGTCTGGGTCGCCAGTGCCAGGTTCTCGTCCTCGGCGCTGCCCCAGGCGTAGACGATGCTGGTCGTGCCCTCCTCGAGGTCCAGGTCGGCCGGGCCGATCGCCACGGTGTCGGTGCCTGCCAGCACGACGTCGGCCGAAACGGTGCCGGAGTCGACCACGGTGGTGTCCTCCTTCGGGTTCTCCAGGCCCTGGAAGAGCGGCTGCTCGCCCGCCCGGACATCCACGGCAGGTGCGGCCGCGACATGGCGCACCGTCAGCCGTGTCTGGCCGGCGTCCACCTTCGAGACGTCGTTGACGAACGCCGTCAGCTGGGGCTCGCCGTCGGCGGAGAGGTGGGCCGCCACGGTGGCGTTCGCCCCGGCGGGGACCTCGATCTCCTTCTCGACGGCAGGGGTGCCGTCGGGGCCCTGTCCGGCCTCGAAGACCTGGATGTCGTAGGTGCCCGCGTCGAGGGCCTGCGGGTCGGTCACGGTGCCGGGCTCGAAGTCGCCGAGCAGCTCCTCACCGTTGACGTAGACGTCGGCGGTCAGGTCGGGAACGCCGTGGAAGACCGACACCATGGCCGGGTCTTGGGCGGAGGGGGCCGCCATGGCGGGTGCGGTGACGCCGAGGGCCAGAGCGCAGGCGCCGGCCGAGGCGGCGAGAGCGAGAGGGGTTCGGGAGGTCATGGGGATCGTCCCTTCGTCGAGGGGTTCCGCCGTTTTGCGGTGTCTCATCCGTGTTTCGTGCGCGGGTGCCGTCGTGGATGCGGGGGACGGGGAATTCCTGCGCGGCTACGCGGCGGACTCGTCGGAGAGACCCTGCTCCATCGCCTCGCGCAGCCGGTGCAGGCCACGTCGGGTGTGGCTCTTCACGGTGCCCAGGGGCATCCCGGTGCGCTCGGAGATCTGGACCTGGGTCAGATCTTCGTAGAACGCCATGCACAGAACCTCGCGCTGGTGGTGCGGCAGACGGGACAGGGCGTCGACCAGGAGGACCCGGTCCAGGACCTCGTCCGGGGCACTCGCCTCCTGGCGGCGCGAACCGGCGTCGTACGCCACCGAATCGATCACTGTGAGACGTTTCGTCCTGGCTGCCAGGGCGTCGACGATCTTCCGGCGTGTGATACCGACCAGCCAGGCGCCGAGCGGTCCCCTCTCCGGACGGAAGCCGGTCCGCCCGCGCCAGGCGCCGAGGAACACCTGCTGGGTGACGTCCTCGGCCTCGTGGGTGTCGCCGAGCGACCGGGTGGCCATGGTGTGGACGAGTGAGCCCCAGCGCAGGTAGACGGCTGCGAACGCGTTCTCGTCGGCGGCCCGCAGGCCACGGGCCAGTTCGTCCTCGTACGGGATCCTCTGCACGACCGGGGGGTGGTCATCGGTGGATCGCGTGTTCGTGCTCATGGCACGTTCCTCCTGCCGTGGAAGCAGTGCGGGACGCAAGGCCGCCTGCGGAGCGGACCCGGCGGGCGTGTGCCGTGACCACCGGGCGCGTACCGTCCAGTCTTGTAAGCCGAAACGACACACACAACATGCGTCGTTTGTGCGTCGTAAGGTGGTGGTGTGGGAGTGAACGAGAACGATGTCGATCAAGCAGAGGCGCGGCGCGAGGGCGGGCTGACCACCGGCGAGGTGGCGCGGCGTCTCGGGGTGGCACCCACCACGGTCCGGTCGTGGGACCGCCGCTACGGCCTCGGCCCCACCGCGCACACCGGTGGCCGGCACCGTCGCTGGACAGCAGGGGATCTGGCACGGCTGGAGCGGATGTGTGCCCTGACGGCGACCGGGGTGCCGCCCGCCGAGGCCGCCCGCCTGGCGCTCGGCGAGGCAGGTCCGGACACGGCTCCGCGTAAGGAGGAAGCCCTTCCCGTACCGCAGCCGGCGGCCCGCGTCGGCAGGAGGGCCGGCACCGGTCTGCGGCTGGGGGACGTGCGTCAGGAGTGCAGGGGGGTCGCCCGCGCGGCCCTGCGTCTCGACGCCGCCGCTCTCGACGAACTGCTGAGGGCCGTGATCGAGGAGCACGGCCTGGTCACGGCATGGACGGAGGTGATCACGCCCACGCTGCAGGCGGCCGGCCGCAAGTGGGAGATCTCCGGGGAGAGGTATGTCGAGGTCGAGCACTTCCTGTCCTGGCACGTCTCGGGCGCTCTCCGGCGCCACGCGCCGCCCCTGGCCGCCGCCCGGTCCGGTGCCACCACGGTGCTCGCCTGTGTGCCCGGGGAGAACCACACACTGCCCCTGGAGGTACTGGCGGCCGCACTGGCCGAACGCGGCCTTCCCGTGCGCATGTTCGGCGGCGCGCTGCCCGTCGAGTCACTCGTGACCGCCGTACGCAGGACCGGACCGGCCGCGGTGGGGCTGTGGGCGCAGTCCCGGACCACGGCGAGCCGACCGCTGGCCCAGCACGTCGCGGCGATCGAGTGGGGTGTGCGCGGAGCCCGCCGGAGGCCGCTCGTCCTGACACTCGGGCCCGGCTGGGCCGGGCAGACCGTCTCGGGATCGCCGCACCCGCCGGGCCTGGCGGAGGCTGTCGCGGCGGTGGAGTCGGTCGTGCTCAGGTGACGTGGCTCAGCCTGTCGGGTAGGTGATCGCGGTGGCGCCTGGCCTCATCGGACGGAACGTGCTCGGGTGGACTCCGTGAGCGTCCGGTCCGGGCGCCCGTGAACGACGCGCCGCGAACGACGCGTTCCGTGCCGAAGGGCGCGCCGCGGGCCGGATCCCCACCCCAGTCGTACAGAGGTTCGCGTCCAGGAAATCGAAGGACGTCGAAGGAAGAGGAACATGACCACTCAACACGGTCGGAGCCCTGACACGGTCGTCGTGGGAGCGGGTCTCGCCGGTCTGGCCTGTGCTCTGGACCTGTGCCGTGCCGGGCGGCGTGTGGCGCTGCTGGAGGCGTCCGACGGTGTGGGTGGCCGGATGCGCACGGACCGGCGCGAGGGTTTCCTGCTGGACCGGGGATTCCAGGTGTTCAACACCTCGTATCCGCAGGTGAAACGACGCCTGGACCTGCGGAGTCTGCGGCTGAGGCCGTTCACTCCGGGTATCATCGCGCACACTTCGACGGGGCCCGTGCACCTCTGCGACCCGACCCGGCGGCCGAAGGCGGCGGGGGCGCTGCTGCCCGGGAGGGCCCTGCCGGCTCGTGACCTGGCCGTGCTGGCCGCACTCACCGCGCGGGACGCCCTCCTGCCCGCCCGCTCCTTCAAACACCGTCCGGACCGCTCCACCGCCGCCGCCCTGAACCGCGCCGGGCTGTCGGCCGCGACGGTCACCGGGATCATGCGCCCGTTCCTGTCCGGCGTCTTCCTGGAGGACCGGATGGAGACCTCGGCGCGCTTCTTCCATCTGGTCTGGCGGAGCATGGTCAGGGGAACGCTCTGTCTGCCCGCCGACGGCATCGGCGCCGTACCCGCCCGACTGGCTGCCGCCCTCCCCGAGGGCGTGCTCCGGCTGGAGACGCCCGTCGCCGGGGTCACCGCCTCGGGGGTGCTCCTGACGGACGGCAGCGAACTGCCGGCCACGACCGTCGTGGTGGCGACGGAGGCCGCCGCCGCGGCCCGGCTGCTGCCGGGCCTGGCCGTGCCGGACGGCCGCACGGTCACCACGTACTACCACGTCGCAGCGCGCACCCCTCTGGCCGAGCCGACTCTGATCGTGGACGCCACCGGCGGGGTGCTGAACACCTGTGTGCTGACCGAGGTCGCTCCCACCTACGCGCCCTCCGGCACCGTGCTGGTCTCCAGCTCCGTACTGGGCGGGGACCGGCCCGGGGCGGGTGAGGCCGTGCTCCGGCGCCTGGCCGGGTTGTACGGCACGGACACGAGCGGCTGGCGCCGGATCGCCGGGTACACCGTCGAGGGGGCGTTGCCCGCGATGGAGCCGCCCTGGCCGCTGAGCCGCCCCACGCGGTTCGCCCCGGGCCGGTACGTCTGCGGAGACCACCGGGCGACCGGTTCGGTGCAGGGCGCGCTGGCCTCGGGCACGCGGGCCGCCCGGGAGGTGCTCCGCGCCCCGGCGCGCGGCTGACGGCCGTCCGGACCGTTTCCGCCGCATCCAGCGGCGGCCGGTCTGCGGAACACACGGGGGAGAAGCAGAGCTGGTGACCTGCACCTGCGATCGGGAGCGAGACGTGAACCTCAACGGCGCGCGCGTGCTGGTGGCCGGCGCCACCGGCGTCCTCGGCCAAGCCCTCACCGCGGAACTGGCCGGCAGGGGAGCGCGCCCGGCCCTCGCCGGTCGTGACCCGGCCCGCCTGGCCCGGGCGGCCCAGGCGTACCCGGATGCTCCGACCCTCCTGTTCGACGCCTACGACCCCGCGTCCTGCGCCCGCGCCGTCCATGGCGCAGCGGCCGAACTGGGCGGGCTGGACGCCGTCGTGACGGCCTTCGGATCGGTTGCCTTCGGCCGGGCGCAGGAGACCGGCGACGAAATCGCGGAGTATCTGATGGCGGTCAACGTCCTCGCCCCCGCCGCCTTCTTCCGCGCCGCGCTCGCCGTCATGGAACCCGGTTCGGTGATCGCCGCCGTCACCGGCGTGGTCGCGGAGCGCCCGCAGCCGGGTATGGCCGACTACAGCGCCTCCAAAGCAGCGCTGAGCGCCTGGCTCGGCGCTGCGCGCCGCGAGGCACGCAGCGCCGGCATCCGGGTCCTGGACATCCGGCCCGGCCATCTGGACACCGGCTTCGCGGACCGGTCCGTCGCGGGCACGGCCCCGCCGATGCCCGAAGGGGGCGACCCCCGCCGGGTCGTCGCAGCCGTCGCCGACGCGATGGAAGCGGACGCCGAGCTGCTGCGCACGGCTGCGGACGGGACACTCCTCGTCGAACGGCGCGCCCGGTGAACCCACCTACCGGCGCACCCGGTGAGACGTCCGACGTGGTCATCGTCGGCGGTGGCGCGTCCGGGCTCAGCCTCGCGCACCGGCTGGCGGCCACCGGTGCCCCCGCCACCGTCACCCTGGTGGAGGCACCGGAGGGTCCGCGCCGGCCCCCCGAGCGGACCTGGTGCTACTGGGATCAGGACACAGGCGACCACGACGAGGCGGTCAGCGCCTCCTGGTCCCTGCTGCGCGTCCACGGCGCCGACGGCGACGCGATCACCCTGAACCCCGCTCCGCTGCGCTACCGCATGCTCCGGTCCACGGAGTTCGAACGGCTGGTGCACTCCGCGCTGGCCCGTTCCCCCGGCGCGCGCGTCCTGCGCGCGACGGCGGACACGGTACGCAACACGGCCCACGGAGCGGAGGTCCGCTGCACGACCCCCGACGGCCGCACGCTGACACTGCGCGCCCGCCACGTGTTCGACTCCCGCCCGCGGCGCCCCCTGCCACCGGCCCGGACACAGCTGATGCAGCACTTCCGCGGCTGGTTCGTGCACACGGACGTGGACCGGTTCGATCCCGCGGTGGCCGACCTGATGGACTTCCGGGTACCGCAGCCGCGCCATGGGCTCGCCTTCGGCTACGTACTGCCGCTGGCGCCGAACCGGGCGCTCGTCGAGTACACCGAGTTCTCCCGCACCCCGCTGACCACGGAGGAGTACGACGCGGCGCTGGCCGACTACAGCCGCGACATCCTGAAGCTCGGTGCGCCCGCAGTGGAGTCGACGGAGCAGGGCGTCATTCCCATGACGGACGCGCGCTTCGCCCGCCGGGCCGGTCCCGCCGTCTTCCGGATCGGGACCGCGGGCGGCGCGACCCGCCCGGCGACCGGCTACACCTTCGCCGCCGTGCAGCGGCAGAGCCGGGCCATCGCCGCCGCCCTGCGCGACGGACAGGCGATCGCGCCCCCACCGCACGGGCGGCGGGCACTGGCCATGGACGCAATGCTGCTACGGGCCCTGGACACGGGCCGGATCGACGGCCCGGACTTCTTCACCGGCCTCTTCCGCCGCATCCCGCCGGAACGTCTGCTGCGGTTCCTGGACGGGGCCACCTCGTTTTGGGAGGAGTGGGGCATCGGCCTGCGCACCCCCGTCGGCCCCATGCTGCGGACCGCCGTCGAACTCCCCTTCCTGCCCCGCCGATCCCATCCCGACCCACGAACCGGAGACAGGCACCGATGACACTGCTGCGCGACCACGATCCGGCCCGCGCCTTCGACCACGCCTCGCACACCTACGACCGCCTCACGGCCCTCAACCCCGGTTACCGAACCGACCTCCTGCGTTCGGCGCGGCGGCTCCGCCTGCCCCGGGCCGGCGCCGGTCTGCACGTTCTCGACCTCGGTTGCGGCACCGGCGCCTCCACCCAGGCCCTGCTGCGGGCCTCGCCCCGCGCCCGGATCACGGCAGTCGACGCCTCGTCCGGCATGCTGCGGCGCGCACGGGCCAAACCCTGGCCGGCCCGAGTGCGCTTCCAGCACCTGACGGCCGAGGAGACGGCCAGGGAAGAGGAGGGGCCGTACGACGCGGTCTTCGCCGCCTACCTGTTTCGCAACGTCACCGACCCGGACGCCGTCCTGGCATCCGTCCGGTCCCTGCTGCGGCCGGGCGGCCGGCTCGCCGTCCACGAGTACAGCCTCAGCGGCTCGGCCGCCCACCGGGCTCTGTGGACGACCGTGTGCCAGGGGATGATCATCCCCGCGGGAGCGCTCAGCGGCAACGGCGCCCTCTACCGGCACCTGTGGCGAAGCGTCATCGACTTCGACACCGTCCCCGCCTTCACCGCACGTCTGACGTCCGCCGGGTTCACCGACGTGCGTGCCGCACCCGTCGCCGGGTGGCAGACCGGCATCGTGCACACCTTCCTGGCACGCAACGGTGTGGCCGCGGCGGCGGAGCACGCCCGGTGACCGGCCCCCGCCGCGCGGCTCGACGAGGGCGCGACCGCAAGGCCGAGATCATGATGCCCGCGCCGGGCCGGGCCCGGTTCGCCCCCGGCGACGCTCCGTCCGTGGCCGTGGCCGGGGGAGGTGTCGCCGGTCTCGCCGCGGCCACGCTGCTCGCCGAACGGGGTGCCCGCGTGACCCTCTACGAACGGGAGGACTCGCTCGGCGGCCGTCTCGCGGGCTGGAGCACCCGCCTCGCCGACGGTTCCGGGGTGACCATGAGCCGTGGCTTCCACGCCTTCTTCCGCCAGTACTACAACCTGCGTGGCCTCCTGCGACGGACCGATCCAGGTCTCGACCGTCTCCGGCCGCTGCCCGACTACCCGCTGCGGCACAGCGGCGGGCTGACCGACAGCTTCGCCCGCGTCCCGCGCACACCACCGTTCAGCGCCCTCGGGTTCGTCGCCCTCAGCCCCACCTTCGGCTGGCGCGACCTCGGCGCCATGGACGCACGGGCCGCGCTGCCCCTGCTCGACGTCCGGGTGCCCGAGGTCTACGAACGCTTCGACTCGATCAGCGCGACCCGTTTCCTGGAACGCGTCCGCTTCCCCGAAGCCGCGCACCATCTCGCGTTCGAGGTGTTCTCGCGCAGCTTCTTCGCCGACCCGCGCGAACTGTCCGCCGCGGAACTGCTGCTGATGTTCCACATCTACTTCCTCGGCTCCGCCGAGGGCCTGCTCTTCGACGTGCCGAGCGAACCCTTTCCCCAGGCCCTGTGGGACCCGCTCGGCGACTACCTCCAGCACCTCGGAGCCGACATCCGCACCGGTACACCCGTGCGCGGCGTCCACCCCCGCGACGGCGGGGGAGTCCAGGTGCGGACCGACACCGGTACCGGCCTGCACGAGGCGGCCGTTCTCGCCCTCGACCCCGGAGCGCTGAAGGGGGTCGTCGCGGCGTCACCCGGCCTGGGCACCCCCGCCTGGCGCGACGACGTCGCGGCCCTCGCCACCGCCCCGCCCTTCCTCGTCTCGCGGCTCTGGCTGGACCGGCCGGTCCGCACCGACCGCCCCGGGTTCCTCGGCACCAGCGGATACGACGGCCTCGACAACATCAGCGTCCTGGAACGCTACGAGGGCGAGGCCGCCCGCTGGGCCGCCCGGACCGGCGGCTCGGTGGTGGAACTGCACGCCTACGCCGTCGCCGCCGACGCGAAACCGGACACGGTGCAAAACCGCCTCCTCGACAGCCTGCGCCAGGTCTACCCGGAAACACGGAGCGCGCGGATCCTGGACGCCCGGCACGAGTGGCGTTCCGACTGCCCGCTCTTTCCGGTCGGCTCCTACGCCCGGCGGCCCACCGTGCTGACACCTCACCCCCGGGTGACCCTGGCCGGTGACGCGATCGGCTGCGACCTTCCGGTGGCCCTGATGGAACGCGCCGCCACCACCGGCTTCCTGGCGGCCGGCGCCCTTCTCGCCGACTGGGGTGTCCGGGGCCAGGTGCTGTGGACGGTGCCCCGGGCGGGCCGTTCACCCGCGCTGCGGGCGATCGGCGCGCTCGCCGGTACCTGAAGTCCGCGGCCACGGGCCCCGCCCCGGTACGGCGAGCGCGACGTCGCCGGAACACGGTGGCCGGCGCCCGGGTGGGCCCGGGCGCCGGCCACCGGCCGTGTTCACCCCGGGAAGCGCCCCGTGCCGCGGGGCGCGGCCCCGGGCCCGTCCCGCGGGGGGGGGGCCGGGGGGGGGGCCGGGCCCCCCCCCCCCGGCCGTGTTCACCCCGGGAAGCGCCCGGTGCCGCGCAGCGTCCAACGCCGCTCGGCATAGGCCAGATCGTCGCGCCACAACCGGGCGGCCGTCCGGCGCATCAGCGGGCGCAGCGCGGGCGCGGCGGCCCGTGCCAGTGCGAAGCCCCGCCGGTCCGAGGCGGCGACGACCGCCTCGATCACCGCGGTCCGCGGCCGCTCGTCCGCCTCGCCGGTCAGCGGCGTGGCATGCGTCTCCACCACGGACGTGGCCCCCTCGCCCTCGGTGATGCGCATGACGACGGTGCGCGGCTCCGGAGCGGTGAACTCCGCCCGGACCGGCACCACCAGACGGTCGGTCACCCGGAAGGAGACATCGACGACGAAGACGTCGTCCTCCTCCTCGCCCCGTGGCGGCCGGGCCACCGTCAGATCCACGAACGAGTAGGGATGGAACCAGGAACCGTGCCACGGGTCGAGCCGGTTGGCGACCACGTCCTGCGGTTCGCACCGCCCGACCGCGGTGAACACGGCGTCCACCGCGCTGCCCGCCACCGGCCGTACCGGCACGAAGGGGCGCTCCGACGGCTCTTCGCCGCCGACCGGGTCGAGGCGGACCCACACCAGTACGCCGTCGTCGTGCACCGGGTACGGATCCCAGCCGGCGAACGGCCCGCCGTCCAGGGCCAGTCCGTGCCAGTGACACACCAACTCCCCGCACACCACCCGGCTGTCCCGCAGGGGCGCACCGAGGTGCGGGCAGGCACCCGGCCCCGCTCGCAGTTCTCCCGTGTCCGACCGCCACACCACGACCTCGACGCCGCCCACCGTACGGCCGTACGGCGGACCACCGGAGCGCACGTCCCGGGAGGCACCCACGACGAACCAGTTGCCGGACGGACGGGCGGACGCCCGCTTCAGCGCGTCGGCGATCAGCGCCGGACGCGCCTTTCGCCAGGTCGGGGTCTGTGCCGCCCAGCGCGACCGGCGACGTCGCCGCAACGGTGGCGTCCAGCCGGCCCGGCCCGTTCGGTCGCTCACTGCACGGGTCCTTTCCTCCGGAGTGCCGCGTCGCCCGCCCGGGGCATCGCGCGGGAGGCGCGGGTGCGCCACCGCGCGCCGGCGATCTGTACGGCTCCTGCGGCGGCCGTCGCCGCACGACGCCCCCGCGACACCACCGCACGACGGTGCAGCACCGCGTACCCCTGATCCGCGATCGCGTCGAGGATGCCGCCGTAGAGCGTGAACGCGGTGCGGATGCAGGGGCGCGTCCGCGGGTCGAGCATGGCGATACCGGGTTCCGCCGCCCGGTACACCTTTCGCGTCATGGCCTCGGCGGCGACGAGTGCCGCGCGGATGCGCGGGTCGCGACGCCCGGTGCGGCGGCTCCACTCCAGCAGCGGACGGTCCACGCCGTGTGCGGCGAGCAGGTCCGCCGGCAGGTAGACGCGGCCCCGGTCCAGGTCCTCTCCCACGTCCCGCAGGAAGTTGGTGAGCTGGAACGCCTCCCCCAGGGCCGCCGCGTGCGGCGCCGCCTCCTCCCGGGGCACGACCGTGCCCAGCACCGGCAGCATCTGCAGCCCGATCACCGCGGCCGAGCCGTGCATGTAGGCCCGCAGGGCGCTGTAGGTCGGATAGTCCGTGACGTGCAGGTCACTGAGCATCGAGCCCAGGAAGTCGGCGAACAGCACGTGCTCGATGCCGTACCGGCCGGCGGTGTCGGCCACGGCACGGACCACGGGCTCGTCCCCGCCGCCGGTGCGCAGCCCGTGTGCCAGGTCGCCCTCCAGGCGCCGCAGCAGCCGGTCCCGTTCCTGTGGCGTCCGGCGCCCGTCGAGGTCGTCCACGATGTCGTCCGCCCAGCGGGCGAAGCCGTACAGCGCGTGCACTGCGGACCGGCGTTCCACGGGGAGAAGACGGGCGGCCAGGAAGTAGGTCCGGCCGTGCCGGGCGTTGAGCCGCCGGCACTCGGCGTAGGCGGTGCGCAGGGCGGGGTCGGTGATTCCGGCGGCGTCCAGTTCACGACGGGTCATGGGCGCCTTCCGGGGCCGGGGCCGAGGCCGAGGTGACGGCACGGGTGGGGCCCGGTGCCGGACGGGCGCGGGCGCCACCACGGTTTCGGAGGCCGCCGGTGACGCGTGCGGCGGCCAGCTTGCCGCTGATGAGCACCGTCGGCACGCCGACACCCGGGGTGGTGCCGCAGCCGGCCAGCACGACGTTCTCGAGGCCGCGCACCAGATTGCGCGGCCGGAACGGACCGGTCTGGGCGAAGGTGTGGGAGACCGAGAAGGGGCTGCCCGCCGCATGCCCCTGTGCCGCCCAGTCCAGCGGGGTCACCAGCATTTCCTCCTGGACACTGCCGGCGAACCCCTCCAGGCCCCGCCGCTCCAGCTCGGCGACCAGGCTGTCGCGGTAGCGCGGCCCCAGGTCCCGCCAGGCGGCGGCGGAGGGACCGACATCGGTGTTCGGGCAGGGAGCCAGGACGTAGTGCAGGTGCCTGCCGGACGGCGCCATGTCCGGATCGTGCGCCGTCGGCCGGGTGATCAGCAGGGACGGGTCGCTCATCACCTGCCCCCTGACGGTCAGCTCGTCGAAAGTACGTTCCCAGGCCGTACCGAAGGACAGGGTGTGGTGGGAGAGGCCGGGCCAGGTGCGGTCGGTCCCGGCGTGCAGGATCACGGCGGACGGTGAGTGACGCAGTCGTACCGGGCGGCGCGGGGCGCGTCCCAGCAGCCGGTGAGCAGCGGGCAGCTCGCAGGTCAGCACGACCGCGTCGCACGGGATCCGCTCGCCCGACGCGAGCCGCACGGCACGTACACGCCCGGCCGAGCGTTCCAGCGCGGTCGCTTCGGCCGACCAGCGGAACGCGGCACCCGCGCCGGCTGCCGCGTCCGCCATGCCGCGGGGCAGCGCGTGCATGCCGCCCTTGGGGAACCAGACGCCGGCCACGGTGTCCATGTAGGCGATCACCGCATAAGCGGCGAGAGCCCGTGCGGGCGCGACACCCGCGTACAGGGCCTGGAAGGAGAAGACCCGGCGCAGACGCTCGTCGGACAGGAAGCGGCCGATGCGCCTGTCCAGTCGTCCGAACCCGCCCAGCGCCGCCAGACGGGCCAGGTCCGGGTGCAGAAGCCGGAAGGGCGAGTCGAAGTTCGTGTCGATGAAGCGCCGCATCTGGGCCCGGTACAGCTGCTCCAGCCACTCCCGCAGCCCACGGTAGCCCGCCGCCTCGGCCGGCCCCGCGAACCGCCGTACCTCTGCCTCCATCGCCTCGCCGTCGGTGTGGACGTCGAGCGACGTTCCGTCCGCGAAACACGCCCGGTAAGCCGGGTGGAGCGCCATCAGCTCGACGTGGCGGGAGAGGCTGTCGCCCACGGCGGCGAAGGCCTCGTCGGCCAGGTGCGGCATGGTCAGCACCGTGGGGCCGGTGTCCACCTCGTAGCCGCCGAGGCGTACGCGGCCGGCCCGGCCGCCCGGTCCGGAGTCCCGTTCGACGACCGTCACCCTGCGGCCGGCGCCCAGCAGGTGCAGGGCACATGCGAGGCCGGACAGTCCTGCACCCACCACGACGACGTGATCCGTCGGCCCCGGTACCGTTCTCACGCGGCCTCCCCGGCACGCTCCAGCGCGATGCCCGAAGCCCGTGCGACCAGCGCGGTGAAGTCCCGCCTTACGGCGGCCTCGGCACCGGTTCTCGCGAAATGTCTCAGGCTCGTCGTCGCCAGCTCCGAGATCCTTCTCTCCACGGCGGCCCGCGCTCCGGTCCGTTCCAGCGCCGCCCGCATCCGTTCCACGCTCTCGTCCGACCGGGAGACCGCGCCGGGGGCGAGTGCTTCGGCGGCCCTCTCGTCACCAGAGGCACCGGCGAGCCCCAGACCGACCGCGAGCAGGTAGGTGAGCTTGCGCGTCCGCAGGTCGTCGCCGGCCGGCTTGCCCGTCAGGGCCGAGTCGCCGAAGGCGCCGAGGAGGTCGTCGCGGAGCTGGAAGGCCAGACCCGCACACCGCCCGGCGGAGCGCAGCGCGTCCAGGGCGTGGGCCTGCGCGCCGGCCAGGGACGCGCCCAGGGCCAGGGGGCGCTCCACCGTGTACAGGGCGCTCTTGAGCGTGGCGATGCTCAAGGCCTCGTCGACGCAGGACGACCCGGACGCCTGGGCGTGGATGTCCCGGTACTGTCCGGCGACCATCTCGCCGCGCATGGCCCGCCACTCGTGGTGCAGCCGCAGGCCGTGCGGGGAGCCGAGTGCCGTCTCGGTGAGCAGGTCGTCCGCCCAGGCCAGTGCCAGATCGCCGGCCAGCACCGCGGCGGAGGTCGCGAACGCCTCGGGCGAACCGTTCATGAGTGCGACGCGGTGCATGCGGGCGAGGTCCACGTGCACCGCCGGCGCGCCCCGGCGCAGCGATGACCCGTCCATCACGTCGTCGTGTATGAGAGCGCACGCCTGGACGAGTTCGAGGGCCGCGCCGGTGCGCAGTACCGCCGTTGCGTCGCCCGAACCGCCTGCGGCCCGCCACCCGCACCACGCGAACGCCGTACGCAGCCGCTTCCCGCCCCGCCGGACGAACGCGGTGACCCGGCCGGCGACATCGCGTGCGAAGACCGGATCCACGTCACGGGCCCGGCGCAGCCCTTCGTCGAGGACATGCCCGAGTTCCGCCTCGACGGCCTGGACGGCGTCGAGGGCGGAGAGCGGACCGCCGGCGGGCCCAACCGGTTCGGCCGCAGTGGGCCGCAGTTCAAGCATGCACAACCCCTTCTCACTCTCGGTCACCTGCACACCAGTGCTTCCGCGGAGTGCCCCGGTGCGGATGCGCTGATTCCTGCCCGGTGCGGAGCCTGTCCTGGATGACTGCCACTCCATTGGCGTAGTGATGGGGGCGTCCCCCGGCGGACGGCAGGGTTCCTGACGGCGGCTCACCCGGGCCACGCGGGGTCCCGGACGGCGCCGACGAAGCCGGTACGGCGCAATCCGGGGACGAAGTGCTCCAGGACGTTCGCCTTCACCGCGCCCAAGCCGGTGTCCGGGCGGGCCTGGCCGGCACCGTCCGTACCGGTGGTCTTCTCACTCATGGCTGCCTCCTCGGCGGCGGTGGAACCGTCGGCTCCTGCACCATCCGTCCCCCGAGGGCGCCCGCGTTTGCCACCGGTCGGTCGAAAAACCCTCGAAACGGTCATCCGCGCCGCGGAGCGTGTCACTCGCCGGGGGCAGTGCCGGGGAGTGCCGGCGCCGGGCGCCGCCGGCACGGCCGGGTCTCAGCCGATGCGGGCTCCCGCACCGCCGACACGGACGCGCGGATCACCCGCGCGCAGCGTCACCGTGAGCTCGCCAGGACGGCCCAGGTCCTGGCCCTGGTGCAGGGTGAGGACGGCGTCCTCGGGGACCAGGCCCAGCTCACGGGCGTACGCACCGAACGCGGCGGCCGCGGCGCCGGTCGCCGGGTCCTCGACGACGCCGCCGACGGGAAAGGGGTCACGGACGTGGAAGACGGTGGCCGACTCACGCCACACCAACTGGAGCGTGGTCAGGTCCCAGCGGTGCATCAGGGCTTCCAGGCGCGCGAAGTCGTACGCGAGATCGGCGAGGCGGGCACGCGTGGCCGCCGCGAGGACGAGATGCCGGGCGCCGGCGAAGGCGACACGGGGCGGGAAGCCGGGGTCGAGATCGGCGGCCGGCCAGCGGAGCGCGGCGAGCACCTCGGCGAGAGTGCCGTCGTCGACCTCCTCGAGGTGCGGCTCGACACTGGTGAGCGTGGCCCTGACCGTCCCGCCCTCCTCGGTCACCTCCACCGGCACGATGCCCGCGCGCGTCGCGAACACCAACTCCCCGGGGCCTGTCCGCTCGGCGAGTGCGACGGCGGTCGCGAGGGTGGCGTGCCCGCAGAACGGCACCTCGGCCCGGGGGCTGAAGTAGCGGATGCCGTACGCCCGGCCCTCCTGGCCGTCGAGGCCCTCCGGAGGCGCGGTCAGGAACGCGGACTCCGAGTATCCGAGGCCGGCGGCGATGGCCAGCATGTCGCTGTCGTCCAGGCCGGTGGCGTCCAGAACGACACCGGCGGGGTTTCCGCCGTCGGGGGTGCTCGAGAAGGCGGTGTATCGCAATACCTCGGGCCGCGGCGCATTCTTCGTCATGCTCGCGGCAACGCGGGGCGGGCTCGCGTCCATTCCCTGACGCGGGTGGAGCCGCGGCCGGTCACTCCAGGAGAGCCGCGACCAGGGTGGCGAACTCGTCCGGGGTGGCGAGGCGGACGCCGAGCTGTTCGGCCTTGGCACGCTTGGAGCCGGCTCCTTCTCCGGCGACCACGAGAGTGGTCTTCCTGGAGACGCTGGAGGAGGAGCGGCCGCCGGCCCGTTCGACGAGTTCGTTCATCTCGTTGCGGGAGAGCTTCTCCAGGCTTCCGGTCATCGCGCCGGTGACCACCACCGTCATGTCGGCCAGCGGGTGCTCCGCCCCGGCCGCCCCTGCCGTGTCCCGGCCGTCGGGAGCGGCGTCGGCGGCCGGGGGCGGGGTGGCCCCGGGCTCGGTCATGTTGACACCCGCCGCGACGAGTTCGTCGATGAGCGGGGCGAGTTCGGCGAGTTCCGCGACGATCGAGGGTGCCTTCTCCGGCCCGATGCCGTCGACCCGCTGCATCGTTTCGGCGTCGGCGGCGCGGATGTTGTCCATGGTGGCGAAGTACCGGGCGATGCGCCGGGACATGGACCGGCCGGTACCACGGACGCCGAGCGCGCAGAGCACCCGCGACAACGGCTGCTCCTTGGCCTTGGCGATCGCCGCGAGCAGGTTGTCGGTGCTGGTCTCGCCCATCCGGTCCAGGCCGAGCAACTGGTCGCGTCCGAGGGCGAACACATCGGCGAGATCGGAGACGAGGCCCGCGTCGACCAGCTGGACGACGCGGGTGGCGCCCAGACCCTCGATGTCGAGCTGGTCGCGCCCCGCGGCGTAGGAGAGCGAGGCGACCAGATGGCAGTTGCGGCCCTGCGCGCACCGCCAGCGCTCCCCGCTGGTGTCGATGTCCGACCCGCAGCGCGGGCACTGCTCGGGAAAGACGACGGGCTGTTCCTCGCCGGTGCGCAGGTGGGCGACCGGAGCCTCGATGCGGGGGATGACGTCACCGGCGCGGTGGACCATGACGTGGTCGCCGAGCCGCAGATCGCGGCGGGTGATGTCGGCGGGGTTGTGCAGGGTGGCGTAGGTGATCGTGGAGCCGTCGACGACCACGGGTTCGAGGACTCCGCGCGGGGCGATGATGCCGGTCCGTCCGACGTTCCACTCCACCTCCAGCAGCCGGGTGATCTTCTCCACGGCCGGCAGCTTGTACGCGATCGCCCACCGGGGCGCGCGGGAACCGGAGCCGGCGTCACGCCGGTCGGCGGCCGGGTCTGCCTTGATCACGACCCCGTCTATGCCGAACGGCAGCTCGGCCCGTGCCCCGGCGATTTCCCTCACCCGGGCCAGGACCTCCTCCGGCGACTCGGCCACGGAGTCCGGGACCATGGTCGCGGCGCTGGTGTGCACGCCGAGCTCGGCGGTCAGGCTCATCAGTTCGCTGTGCGCGAGCTCCGTCAGCCGCTCTGCGAGGGGAGCGCCGGTGTCGGGCAGCGGCAGCAGTCCGTAGCCGAAGAACGTCATCGGCACCGTGTAGAGCCGGTCCTTCGCCCGCAGGGTGCCCGCGGCCGCGTTGCGCGGATTGGCGAACGGCTGACCGCCGTGGCCCGTGCGGACCTCGTTCGCGTACTCGAACTGGGCGGCCGTCATCAGGACTTCACCGCGCACCTCCACGGTGACCGGCTCGGCCAGCCGCTCGGGCAGCCCCACCACGGTGCCGATCGCGTGCGAGACGTCCTCCCCGGCCGTCCCGTCCCCCCGGGTGATCAGCCGGGCGAGGCGACCGCCGCTGTACCGGGCGACGAGCGCGAGCCCGTCCAGCTTCGGGCCCACACCGAAGCGGGTGACCTCACGGCCGATGCGCCGGTTCAGGGACGCGGCCCACGCCGTGAACTCCTCCGCCGAGAACACGTTGTCGAGGCTGAGCATCGGCACCGTGTGCGGTACGTCGCCCTCCACCGCGCCGCCGGCCACCTTGCCGGTGGGGGAGTCGGGCAGCACCTCGTCCGGGTGCTGTGCCTCCCAGGCGGCGATCCCGCGCACCAGCCGGTCGTAGGTGTCGTCGTCCAACGGCGAGGTGCCGCCGTCGTAGTAGGCGGCCGCCGCGCTCACGGCGTTCTCGACCGCCTGCGCGTAGGCGGCGGCATCCACGATCACTGCTGCGGGAGTAGTCATGACCGGCATCATGCCGCCCACCGCTGACAACGGGCCCGGACGCCGACTCGCACCTCGTCGCATCGAGGCCATGACCGAGTCCGGACCGCTGGACCGGGAGTGGTGCGGCACCTGCGGGAGGCGGAGGAGGGCGGGCCCGTGCACCGGGAGGCCCACGCCGGGGGCCGCCGCGGCAGAGGCCTCACGCGGCTGGGCGGTTCCGGTGACGCGGTCGCCGTCCCCGTCGCCCGACGTGGGTGACCAGGCGCAGGGCGGCCGTGACGGTGTCGCCCAGGGGCGGGCCCGCCGTCGGGTCGGGCCGCAGGGCCCAGTCCTCGACCGCGATGCGCAGCGCGGTGCTCAGTACACCCGCCTCCACGCGGACCGCGAGGTCGTCGCCGGTGCGGTCGGCGATCATCGCGACGGACTCGGCCTCGGCGTCGTAGTGCGCCTCCAGCCATACGGCACGCAGCCCCGGTTCGTCCCGGCGCAGCCGCACCAGGTCGCGCAGGGTCCCCGGATCCTGCTCCGCGTCCTCGGCGTGATGGGCGCGCGGGACGGACTCGGCGAGCGGGGCCGTGCCGTTCCCGGTCCCGCACCGATGCACCGGGGCCAGGGCATCCGTGCCAACGCCTTCGTGCCGGGCGGCACGATCGCCGGTGTCCCGGCCGGTCTCGAGACCGGCCGGGAGGCCCACGGGCCGGCCGTCGTCGGCCGGTACATGGTCGACATGGGCCGCCTCAGCGAAGCGGAGGAGCAGGCCGCCGCCATCGTCTTCCTCGCCTCCGGCGCCGCGAGCAGCATCATCGGCGTCGTCCTGCCGGTGGACAACGGCTGGCCGGCGGTCTGCCTGCGCCGCTCCTGGGTGGGGCCGCCCGGGCCGGGCCCGTCCGTCGGCGCGGCTACTCCCGCTGTCGTATGCGGCAGGACGGCGCGGCTCGTACGGTGTGGTCGTGACGACCTTCCACCGTCTGCCCACCCGTCTGCGGACGCTGCCCCCGGGGGCCGTGGACGTCCTGGTCGTGGCCGGCGTCGGGCTTTTGACCGCGTCGGACGCGGCGGTGAACGAACCCGGGTACCGGCAGGCGGACCGGTTCACCTGGTTGCTGCTGGTGGTCTCCCTGGTGGCGCTGCTGTGGCGTCGGCGCCGTCCGGTGCTCGTCGCCGTCGTGACCGGAGCGGCCTGCGCGGGCTGGGCCCTCCACGGGCACATCGGGGAACTGCTCAACCTGCCGGTGATCGTGGCGCTGTACACCGTCGCCGTGCTCGGTGACCGGCGGCGCACCCTGTGGACAGGACTCGTCGCCGCCGCCGTCTCGGGTGCCGTCGCGCTGTCCGTCGGCAGGGACGTGGTGAACCCGCAGGGCCTGCCGGTGCTGGAGATGCTCTGGCCACTGGTTCCGCTGTTGCTGGGCGAAGTGGTGCGCACCCGGCGGCAGTTGCTCGAGGAGTACGCGGACCGGGCCGCCCGCGCGGAGGAGGAGCAGGAGCGGGAGGCCGAGCGGCGCGTACACGAGGAGCGCCTGCGGATCGCCCGCGACCTGCACGATGTCGTCGCGCACTCGGTGACGGCGATGACCGTCCAGGCGGGCGTCGCCCTGGACGCCTTCGGCGTACGGCCCGAGCTGGCCAGGGAAGCGATGAGGCAGGTGCGCGCATCGGGCAAGGACGCGGTACGGGAACTGCGGGCCACGGTCACGGTGCTGCGGAGCGAGGCGGGAGCGGCGGGCGGGACGGACGGTACGGACGAGGAGAGGGAACCCGTGCCGGGACTCGAACGGCTTGCCGACCTGGTGGAACGGTTCGCGGGTGGTGGTGTCGCACTCGCGCTCCGACGGGAGGGGGGTACGGACGGGGTGCCGCCCGCGGTCGGCCTGGCCGCGTACCGGATCGTGCAGGAGGCGCTGACGAACGTCGTCCGGCACTCCGGCGCCCGGCACGCCACGGTGTCCGTCGTCCGCCACGACGACCGGCTGGTGGTGGAGTGTCCGTCGGCCGCCACGACGACCGGGTGGTGGTGGCGGTCGTCGCCGAGGGGCCGCCGGCGCCGAAGCCGCCGGCGGCCGCCGGCGGCTTCGGGCTGCTCGGGATGCGGGAGCGAGCGGCCGCGGCCGGGGGCAGCGTCGACCACGGGCCGCTGGACGGCGGGGGCTTCCGGGTGCGGGCCGTCCTGCCCGCCGGTGATGCCGTGGGAGGCCGGCGATGAGCGTGCGCGTGGTCCTCGCGGACGACCAGACCGTCGTACGGGCGGGGTTTCGCGCCCTGCTGGACCTGACCGACGACCTGGTCGTGGTCGCGGAGGCGGCCGACGGGCTCCAGGCGGTGGAGACGGTGCGGCTGACCCGGCCCGACGTCGTCCTGATGGACATCCGCATGCCCGGGGTCGACGGCATCGAGGCCACCCGCCGTATCGCGGCGGACACCACGCTGGACGGCGTACGGGTGGTCGTGCTCACCACCTACCGGGCTGACGCGTACGTCTTCGAGGCGCTGCGGCACGGCGCGGCCGGCTTCCTGCTCAAGGACATCGACCCGGACGACCTGCGGGCGGCGATCCGAACCGTCGCGGCCGGCCGGAGCCTCCTTGCCCCCGCCGTCACCCGCACGGTGGTGGAGGAGTTCGCCCGGATCAAGGGGCCCGAGGCCGCCGGTGCCGAGCGGCTCGCCGCACTCACGGACCGGGAGCGGGAGGTGATGGCGCTGGTCGCCGCCGGGCTGAGCAACGAGGAGATCGGCGGACGGCTGTTCATGAGCCCGCTGACCGCGAAGACGCATGTCAGCCGCGCGATGACCAAACTGGGGGCACGCGACCGGGCCCAGTTGGTGGTGCTGGCGTACGAGACGGGCCTGGTCAGGGCGGGGGAGCGGTGACCCGGGGAGCGGTGGCGCTGCTCCCGCCGGAGTAGGGACCGGCTCCCGGCGGATGTCCCGGGCGTTCCGGCTCCCTACCGTCGCAGACATGATCGAAGCACAGGAACTGACGAAACGACACAAAGAACGGACTGCCGTCGACCGGCTGACGTTCACGGTCCTGCCCGGCCGGGTCACCGGCTTCCTGGGCCCCAACGGCGCCGGGAAGTCCACCACGATGCGCCTCGTCCTCGGTCTCGACGCCGCCACCTCGGGCACGGTCACCGTCGGCGGCCGGCGGTACACCGAACTGACCGCGCCCCTGCGCACCGTCGGCTCCCTCCTGGACGCCAAGGGCGTCCACGGGGGCCGTACCGCCCGGCAGCACCTGACCGGGCTGGCAGCGAGCAACCGCATCCCGCGCCGGCGGGTCGACGAGGTCCTCGACCTCACCGGCCTGACCGCGGTCGCCGGACGGCGGGTCAAGGGCTTCTCCCTCGGCATGAGCCAGCGGCTCGGCATCGCCGCAGCCCTGCTGGGCGACCCCGAGGTGCTGCTCCTGCTCGCGGCCGGGACGCACGACCACCGGTGCCGGATCGCCGACACCGTCCGGCCGACCGCGTCCCGGGCACGGTCCACCGAAGACGCGGTGCGGGTCCTACGGCACCCCGAGTTCGAACAGCACGTAGCCCGCGTACGACCCGGAGGCCAGTGCCGCCGTGCCGAGCACGGTGGCCAGCGAGGGCAGCCGGAGGCGGCGCATGGCCAGGGCGAGCGGGATCAGGAGGGGGAACAGGGGGAGGAGATAGCGCGAGACATTGCCGAAGTACTGCTGGGTGCCCATCACCATCAGGTACGACAGCACCGTGTACACCACGAGCACGGCGGGTGGGCGCAGCCGGACCAGCAGCACGGTGAGGACCGGCACGAGCAGGACCACTCCGACACCGATGACGTCCTCGAAGGGCATCGCGAACAGGTAGTCGAAACGGCCCACGGGGACCGAGGTCAGGACGTCGATGCTGTGCCGGCCGTAGTCGAACGTGTGGCCCCACGCGCCGTCCTGGAGCTTGCTGTACCCGCCCCAGTCGCCCATGCGGTGGCCGACCCAGCCGAGGTAGCCGAGCGTTCCCAGCGGGGCGATCGCCACGGCGAGCAGCGGACGGCGGATGCCCTCCCGCCGTCGGCACACCGCGACCAGCCCGGCGACGGCGAGGGCCGCGACCAGGGTGACGGCGGTCGGCCGGGCGAGCCCGGCGAGGAACGTGAGCAGCCCGGCGACGAGCCAGCGGCGGGTCATGACGGCGTAGCAGGCCCACACGGCCAGAGCCGTGTACAGGGACTCGGAGTACACCGCCCACTCGGTGCCGGAACCCGGCCACACCGCCCACAGGCCGACGGCGACCAGACCGGCCCGCCGCCCGCCCACTCGGGCCGTGACCGCGTGGATCCCGAGCGCCGCGACGAACGAGCAGACGATCGAGACGGTCATTCCGGCGCCGTACGGGCCGAGCCCCGTGACCTCCGAGACCAGCCGCATCAGCGTCGGGTAGAGCGGGAAGAACGCCGCCGAGTTGCCCTTCAGGGTGATCATGCCGGTGGCGCCGGGGACGGGCTCCAGAGCCGGGTCGTAGCCGTGCAGGGCGATCTGCTGGTACCACCAGCCGTCCCAGCTGCCCAGCACGTCCCAGGAGCGGTCTCCGCCGCCGAAGCGGGGATGCTTCCCGCGGAAGTCGCCGGCCGAGTCGAGCAGGTACATGAAGGCGGCGAACCCCACGAGCTTGAGCACGCCGTACGTCGCGAGGACGGGCCCGTGGCGCGCGACGGCCCGCCGCAGCCGCTTTGGAGGGCTTTGGCCGGCGTCCACCGGAGGGGAGACGTCGGGCCAGGGCGTCGGACCCGGAGTCCGGTCCGCGGAGTCCGACGGGTCTGCCGGGGGGCCGGTCCGGACGGCGCTGCTCATGAGGCGGAGGGTCCTGTCGTACGGCGGGCGCTGCGGCCGGGGAACACCCAGGCCCGAAGGAGGAGGAAGCGCAGCAGGGTCGCGGCGAGGTTGGCGAGGACCAGGGCCGGCAGTTCCGTGCCGGGACCGGCCCCGGGGGCGGCACGGTGCAGGACGGCGAGCGACCCGCTGGTGAGCGCGAGGCCGACCAGGAAGGCGGCCAGCCCTTTGAGCTGGTGCCCGAGCGCCCCGTGCCGGCCGCGCACCCCGAAGGTCAGCCGTCGGTTCGCGGCCGTGTTGGCGATCGCGCTGGCCAGCAGGGCGATCGCGTTGGCGGCCTGGGCGCCGGTGAAGGACCGGAGCGCGGTGTAGAGCAGCAGGTGGCACAGAGTGCTTGCGGCACCGACCGCGGCGAAGCGCAGCAGCTGGCCGGCCAGGCCGGGCGGCAACTCCGCGACCCGCTCGAGACCTCCGCCCCGGCGCAGCGCGGTCAGCGGCAGCCGGCCGCCGGCCAGGGCGCGCCCCAGCCGGGCCATGCCGCGTAGATCCGCCAGCGCCGTGGACACGATGTGGACCCGGCTGTCGGGATCGTCCACCCAGTCGACCGGCACCTCGTGGATGCGCAGTCCGGCCCGCTCGGCGATCACCAGGAGTTCGGTGTCGAAGAACCACCCCCTGTCCTCCACCAGGGGCAGCAACTGCTCGGCGACGTCCCGGCGTACGGCTTTGAAGCCGCACTGCGCGTCGGAGAACCCCACGGCGAGGGTGCCGCGCAGCAGGCCGTTGTAGCAGCGGGAGACGATCTCCCGCTTCGGTCCGCGCACGACCTGGGAGCCGCGCGCCAGCCGGGTGCCGATCGCGAGGTCCGAATGCCCGGAGATCAGCGGGGCCACGAGGGGCAGCAGGGCCGCGAGATCGGTGGACAGGTCCACGTCCAGGTACGCGAGCACCGGGGCCCGGGAGCCGGACCAGGCGGTGTGCAGCGCCCGCCCGCGCCCCTTCCCGGCCAGCCGGATCCAGCACGTACCGGGCAGTTCCCGGGCCAGCCGGGCGGCGATCCGGGGGGTGGCGTCGGTACTGGCGTTGTCGGCGACGGTGATCCGGAAGGAGTACGGGAACGTCTCCACGAGATGCGTGTGCAGTCGCCGGACGCACCGCTCCAGGTCCTTCTCCTCGTTGTGCACGGGGACGACCACGTCGAGTACGGGGCCCGGGCGCCCGCCGTCGTTGTTCCTGTCGTCGTTGTCGGCCGGTGCGGGCCGTCCGGCGGTTCTCATGGCTGGTTCACAGTCGCTTTCCGGCGTACGGCGGAATCCCTCATTTTGAGGTGGGCATGCCAATACGCTCGTGGTGTGGTCGGAGGGAAGGACCCGGGGCGAACGGGGCGCCCCGGGCGGGGCAGGGCGGCGCGGTGGTGCGGCTACCCGCTTCCGGCCGGCTCGGGGCCGGCCGAGAGGGAGGGCGGGGGCGGAGGCTCTGAGGCGGGCGGGGGTGAAGCCGGCGCCGATGGCGACGGAGGAGAGGAAGGCGCCGACGTCGGCTCGCTCCCGCCCGCCGTGGTGGGTGGTGGGGCCGAGGTCGGTGAGCTGCTCCCCGGGGCACCGGTGCCGGCGCCGGTGGTGACGGGCGGGCTCGCGGGCGGGTGGGAGGTGCTGGTGGCCGAGCTCGTCGCCGGTGGAGTGGGCGTCGGGACCGCCGGGGGCGACGTCGGACTGGCCGCGGGCGGCGGACGGTGATCGGCAGGCGGCCGGGAGTCGGAGCCGAGGCCGGGCAGCAGGGCGAGTCCGGCACTGAGCCCGGCCACCGCCAGGGCCGAGCCGCCCGCCCGCCACAACGTCCGGGACCGGTGACGGGCCCTGATGCCCTGGTACAGCCGCTCCCGCTGTTCGGAATCGAAGGGGGCCTGCTGCCGGGGGCCGCGCATCATGTGCGTCAGCTCCCGCTCGAAGTCGTCCATCGGTTCTCCCCTCACCCCACGGGCCTGACGGCGTCGGACAGGATCTGCCGCAGTCGCGCCACGCCCCGCGACGCGTGGGACCGGGCGGTGCCCACCGGGCAGCCGAGGGCCCGGGCCACCTGGGCCTCGGGCAGGTCCTCGCAGTAACGCAGCACCACCGCGGCCCGCTGCCGGGGCGGCAGCAGGGCCAACGCGGCCTCCAGCCGCGAACGTTCCGCCACGACCGACGACACATCATTCGGATCGGGCCGGTCGGGCAGCTGATCCACCGGACGCTCACCCCACCAGCGCCGCCGGGCGGAACGGGCCGCCAGCCGCACGAGCACCTGCCGGACGTACGCGTCCGGCGCCTGCTCGGCGACCCTCGGCCAGGCGAACCACAGCTTCACCAGGGCCTCCTGCACCAGGTCCTCGGCACGCTGCCGGTCGCCGCCGGTGAGCAGACGCGCGACATGGAGCAGCGCCCCCCAGCGGGCAGCCGCGAACTCGTCGAAGCCGTCTGCCCGAAACCGCTCCATCCTCACCGTCCCGTCCGTTCAAACTCCTACACCCGGACAAAGACGCTGGACCCCGCCCCGCGATGCACCCGGGCGTCGTGATCCATCTCACTCCGGGCGAACGAAGGAGCGGGCCACGGCTCCACGCCCGCGTGACGCGGTCGATGAGCTCATGGCCCGCTCCGGAGCGCGCGAGGCGCAAGGTGGCGGTACCGGACGGATCAGCCTTCCATACGGTCACCCTTCGGCTTGCCCCGCTGGTCGGGGGTGCCGTGCGGTGGCGGGCTGAACGGCTGCGGCGAGGTGGCGGGCGAGACGGGGGAGCCGGTGCGGCCCGCGCTCTGCTCGGGGCGCAGTGCCCCCGGGTCGCCCGACGTCGGCTCGGAACCCGTGCGCAACTGCTCCAGACGGGCCTCCAGCAATTCGATCACCGGGAGGCGGTCGCCGTGCGCACGCTCGTAGTCCAGGAGCTCCCCGACCTCGTCCGCGGACAGCGCGCGCACACGGCTCTCCAGGCCGCCGATCGGCAGATGGTCGTAATCGGGCAGCGGCAGGGTCTCACGTGCGGGGTCTGCCATGGTGCTCACTTCCTTGTTCACGGTAACTGCGGTGTGCCACTGCGACGTTCGCGGCAGGAAGACGGTGGGGGGCGCCGGTGGTCAGCGGCGTCCCGGCCCGCCACTGCCGAACGCGCCGCTGCCGCCCTCCTCCCAGCGAGGCCGTTCCTGCGAGGCCCCGGGGCGACTGCCGGGGCTGCCTCCGTGCAGGTCGTGCGGCGTCAGCCGGTCGTCGCTCCTGGGCATCTCGTCGGGCTCCCGGTGTTCCCGGACCTCATGGATCGGGCCCCCCTCAGGCATCCGGGGCTGCTCGTCGGGGCGTGGCCTGGGCGAGTCACCCTGCCTGACCCGTTTGCTGCCGAACGCGAACAGGCCGATCAGCAGGCCCACGACCAGCACGGCCGCCACAACGAGGCCGATGCCCATGATCCCGCGGCTCGCGGCGAGGTCGGCTGCTTCCATCCACGGGGTCTCCGTCGCAGTGTTCGTCATGGTCCGCGGGTACCCCCGGGTCCTCCCGGTGAACCCGCCGGGCAGGCAGTCGGCGACAGCGGGTTTCACCGCCCGTGGTGATGGCTACCCGCGCTGGGTGACGACGACATCCGAGCAGGAGCTGTACCGGTATCTCGAGGACCGGTTCGCCTGCGCGCAGGCGTGCGCGGAATGCTCGCGGGCCTGCGCGGTGCGGGCGAGCCTGGTGGAGCCCGGTGGCGGCACGTCCCAGGAATTCGTCCGGCGCAAGGGCGTCATCTGCGCGGAGGTGTGCGACGCCACCAACCGCGTGCTGTCCGAGGGCAGCCAGGCGGACGAGGAGACCGTCCGGGTCCAGGTCGAATGGTGCCGGCAGGTGTGCCTCGAGGGTGCGCACGCCTTCGACGGGCACCCCGGCGCGGAGCGCACGGCCGAGGCGTGCCGAACCTGTGCGCAGGCCTGCACGGACTTCCTCGGCACACTGGCTTCCCCGGCACACTGACGTCACGTACGCGCGCGGCACCGTACAAAATCGGGTGAGACATCGTCATACTGGACGGGCCAGGGGAGGGCGCGTCGGACACTCACGGGGGCGGACGATGGGGGACAGCAGGCTGATCCACGGCCGGTACCGGCTGGTCGATCCGATCGGGCGGGGTGGCATGGGGGAGGTGTGGCGGGCACGCGACGAGTCGCTCGGCAGAGAGGTCGCGGTGAAGTGCCTCGAGCCGGCGGGCGCACAGCACGACCACGCGTTCGGCCGGGTGCTGCGTGAGCGCTTCCGGCGGGAGGCCCGGGTGGCGGCGTCCCTGCAGCACCGCGGGATCACCGTCGTGCACGACTTCGGTGAGTACGACGGTGTGCTGTACCTGGTGATGGAACTGCTCCAGGGCCGTGATCTCAGTCGCCTCCTGGAGGAGAACAAGCAGCATCCGCTGCCGGTCGACGAGGTGGTGGAGATCGCCGAGCAGGTCGCCGCCGCCCTCGCCCACACCCATGACCAGGGCATCGTGCACCGGGACCTGAAGCCCGCCAACATCGTGCGGCTCGCCGACGGGACGGTGAAGATCTGCGACTTCGGCATCGCCCGCCTCGGCCACGACATCGGGTTCACCTCCCGGCTGACCGGCACCGGCGTCCCGATGGGAACCCCGCACTACATGTCACCGGAGCAGATCAGCGGCACCGACGTCGACCGGCGCAGCGACCTGTACTCCTTCGGCTGCGTGCTCTACGAGATCGCCACAGGGGTGCCGCCGTTCGACCTCGACGACGCGTGGGCGATCCTGGTCGGGCACCGCGACACCCCGCCCCGGCCACCGCGCGGCCACCGCGCCGAACTGCCCGAGCGCCTCGAGCGGATCATCCTCGACCTGCTGGCCAAGGAACCCGGCAGGCGCCCCCACAGCGCACGCGAACTGGCACGCCGTGTCGGCGAGTTGCGGTCCGCACCGGCCCTGCAGCCGGTGCCGGCGGCGGGCCGGGCCGTCGAGACGGCCCAGGCGGCCCCCGGGGCGGTGCCGACCGCGGCTTCGGCCGTGGCCCCGGTCGCGGTGCCGGACTGGCCGGAGCCCGCCGGCCCGTCCGACGCGGGTGACCGTTCCGTCCCGCCGCGCTGGGCCGCCCGGCCCGAGCCGGTGGGCAGCGCGCCCCGGCTGCCCTCCTGGACACGCGGCATGACCTCCGGCCGCAAGGCGGCCGTCGCCGGACCGCGCAGCGCCCCGCCGGACCCGGCGGGCGGGCTCTCCGGCGAGTGGATCGCCCGCCCGGCGACCGGCCACGGCGGCCCGCCCCCGCCGGACGAGCGGCCCGCCCCGTCGTCCGAGGCGGTGGCCACGCTGGCCGCACGGCACAACGCCGGAGTGAGCCTCGGCCGCCTCGGCCGCTGGACGGAGGCGGGGGAAGTGCACCGGGCGGTGGCGGCGGAGCGGTCCCACCTCCTCGGCCCGGACCACCCCGACAGCCTCGCCAGCCGCTACGAGGCCGCCTTCGCCCTCAGCCGCACCGGCCGTGCCGCCGACGCGCTGCGCGAGTACAAGCACGTGGCCGGGACCCGTATCCGCGCGCTCGGCTCCGAGCACCCCGACACGCTCGCCGTCCGCCAGGAGATGGCATACGTCCTTGCCCGGCTGGGCCGGCCCTTCGACGCCCACCAGGTGTATCTGTCGGTGCTCTCGGCGCGCGAGCGCACCATGGGCGCCGAGCACCCCGACACCTTGCGCTGCCGGCACAACCTCGCCCTCAACCTCAACAGGCTGGGCCGCCTGGAGGACTCGTACAGCATGGCGTGCGAGGTGGCCGCCGCCCGCGCGCGGGTCCTCGGTCCCGAGCACCCGGACACGTTGGTCACCCGCTACGAAGTCGCTTACACCCTGGGGCAGCTGGGGCGGTGGGCGGATGCCCTGGAGACCTACCGGGAGGTCGCCGACGCTCGCGCGCGGGCGCTCGGCCCGGACCACGCCGACACGCTCGCCGCCCGTTACGAGATCGGCATCGGACTCGGCCGGCTCGGCCGCACCGCACAGGCCCTCGACCTCTACCGAGGCCTGGTCGCCGACCGCACCCGGGTCCAGGGCCCCACCCACCCCGAGACCCTGCGCGCCCGGCACGGCCTGGGCGTCAACCTCGGCCGGCTCGGCCGCTGGGCCGAGGCCCTCGCAGAGTCCCGCGCGGTGTGCGCGCTGCGCGAGAGCGCCCTCGGCGCCGACCATCCGGACACCCTGGTCAGCCGCCGCGAGGTCGCCGTCGGCCTGGGCTGGCTGGGCCGCTGGGCGGACGCGCTCACCGAGTACCGCCGGGTGGCCGACGCCCGTGAGCGCCTCCTCGGAGCGGACCACCGCGACACCCTCGCCGCCCGCAACGACGAGGCCCAGTGCCTGGAGCGGCTCGGACACGAGGAAGCGGCCGCCGGGCCGCACCTCGGGGCGGTCGCACCGCGGCAGCAGCGGGCGGTGGGCGGAGTGTGACGGGCGGCGGGCACGGAAGCGGAGGGCACGCCGGTCCGCCGCGCCGGGCGGGCGGTCTCCGCGCAGGGACGTCGCCCGCCGCCTGGTCGGCACGGATCTTCACGTGCTACGAAGAACCATGACCGCACACGAGGGAGCCGGAACCCGGGCATACGACGCCGTCATCGTCGGCGGAGGCCACAACGGCCTTGTCGCCGCCGCCTATCTCGCGCGGGCCGGACGCTCCGTGCTGGTGCTGGAGCGGCTTGACCACACCGGCGGGGCGGCGGTGTCCACCCGCCCCTTCGCCGGTGTCGACGCCCGGCTGTCCCGGTACTCGTACCTGGTCAGCCTGCTGCCCCGGAAGATCGTCCGGGAGCTGGGGCTCGACTTCCGGGTACGCTCCCGCACCGTCTCCTCGTACACCCCCGCCGAACGCGACGGCCGGCCCACCGGGCTGCTGGTCGGCGGCGGTGAGCGGCGCACCCGGGAGGCGTTCGCCCGGCTCACCGGATCCGACCGCGAGTACCAGGCCTGGCAGCGCTTCTACGGTATGACCGGCCGCGTCGCCGAGCGTGTCTTCCCCACGCTCACCGGGCCGCTGCCCACCCGCGGGGAACTGCGCCGCGCCGTCGACGACGAGGAGGCCTGGCGAACCCTGTTCGAGGAACCGATCGGTGCCGCCGTCGAGGGGCACTTCACCGACGACCTCGTACGGGGCGTGGTCCTCACCGACGCCCTCATCGGCACCTTCGCCGACGCCCACGACCCCACGCTCGAGCAGAACCGCTGCTTTCTCTACCACGTCGTCGGCGGCGGCACCGGCGACTGGGACGTCCCGGTCGGCGGCATGGGCGCGCTCACCGACGCGCTGGCCGCCGCCGCGCGCCAGGCGGGCGCCGTCATCGCCACCGGCCACGAGGTGACACGCATCGACACGGACGGCCGTACCGCCGAGGTCGCCCACCGCACTGCCGACGGCGAGGGCGTCGCAGCCGCCCGGCACGTCCTGGTGAACGCCTCCCCGCGAGAACTGGCCGTACTGACCGGCGACGCGCCCCCGGCCCCTGCCGAAGGCGCCCAGCTGAAGGTGAACATGCTGCTCACGCGGCTGCCGAGGCTGCGGGACAGCTCCGTCGACCCGCGCGAGGCGTTCGCCGGGACCTTCCACATCGCCGAGGGATACGGGCAGCTGGCCGCCGCGCACGCCCAGGCCGCCGCCGGTGAGCTGCCCGCCGCTCCGCCCTCCGAGATCTACTGCCACTCACTCACCGACCCGACGATCCTCGGTCCGGAGCTCGCCGCCCAGGGCTACCAGACGCTCACCCTCTTCGGCCTGCACACCCCGGCCCGGCTGTTCGCCCACGACAACGACGCCGTGCGCGAGGAACTCCTCGCCGCGACTCTCGCCCAGCTCGACACCCATCTGGCCGAACCGCTCGCCGACTGCCTGGCGGCCGACGCCGACGGGCGCCCGTGCCTGGAGGCGAAGACCCCGCTCGACCTGGACCGCGACCTCGGGCTGCCCGGCGGAAACATCTTCCACCGCGCCCTGGCCTGGCCCCACACCCAGGACGGAACCGGCCGCTGGGGGGTGGAGACCCGGCACGCCAACGTCCTGCTGTGCGGCGCGGGCGCGGTGCGCGGGGGAGGGGTGAGCGGGATACCGGGACACAACGCGGCGATGGCGGTGCTGGAGGCGAGCTGACGGGGCGACCGGACCGGGAACGCGCGGGGCGTTCAGTCGGCGGACCGGGTCCAGCCCGCCGCGCGCACCCGTGCCGCGTCCGCCGGACGGGCCTCGTCGAACAGAACGCGGCCGCCCGCCCGGACACGCATTCCGTCCACGTAGGCTCCGCGTCCGACATACGGCCGGTCCGTCGCGTACCGCCAGCGCAGGGTGAGGCTCCGCGCGGTGGGCAGGGCGGCCGTGAGGCCGTGCCAGACCCGGCCCGACCAGCCCGTCGCGGTGCCCGCCGCATGCTGCTCGGGCGCCTCGCCCCGGCGCTCGGTGACGAACGGCACCGGCTGCCAGACCGTACCGCCGTCCGTCGCGGCCTCCAGGGCGAGGAGGTCGGCGTGCGGCTCGGTGTCCCACCACAGCGCACAGCGCAGCCGTGCGCCGCCGGACGACGTGTCCAGCGCGGGCAGCGTGAGCGTCGCCGTCGTCGGACCGGCCATCCCGGAGAACCAGGACGTCCGCCCGTCCCGCCCTGCACGCCCCGGTGCCGGCCCGACCGGCACCGCGCGGGCCAGCTGGTTCGCGGCGGCCACCCGGGGAGCCGAGCCGGAGCGCCAACTGCGCACCGGATGAACCGAGTTGCCCAGAACGACGAGGAACGAGTCGGTCGTCGGGTCGAGCACCAGAGAGGTACCGGTGAACCCGGTGTGGCCCGCCGTGCGCGGAGTGGCCATCGCGCCCATGTACCAGTGCTGGTAGAGCTCGAAGCCCAGACCGTGCTCGTCCCCGGGAAAGCCGGTGTTGAAGTCGGTGAACATCAGCTCCACCGACTCCGGTTCCAGGATGCGTGCCCGGCCGTAGCCGCCGCCGTTGAGCAGGGTCCGCCCGAGGACCGCCAGGTCCCAGGCGCAGGAGAACACCCCCGCGTGGCCGGCGACCCCGTCCAGGCTGTAGGCGTTCTCGTCGTGCACCTCGCCCCACACCAGCCCCCGGTCGAGGCCGGACCAGGGCGGGCGGGCGTCCTTGGTGGCGGCGATCCCCGGCTTCCACGAGGCGGGCGGGTTGTAGCGGGTGCGGTCCATGCCCAGCGGACCGGTGATCTCGTCCCGCAGGAGGACGTCCAGGGTGCGGCCGGTGACCTTCTCCAGCACCAGCTGGAGCGAGATCAGGTTCAGGTCCGAGTACAGGTACGCCGATCCGGGCGGGGCGGCGGGTGCCTCGTCGAGGACGAGCCGGACGCGCTCCGCGTGGGTCGGCGCCCGGTAGAGCGGGATCCAGGCACGGAATCCCGAGGTGTGCGTGAGCAGGTGACGGAGTGTCACGCCTTCCTTGCCGGCCCGGCCGAACTCCGGCAGGTACGAGGCGACGGTCGCCTCCAGTTCCAGCGCGCCCCGCTCGATCTGCTGCACCGCGAGGACGGAGGTGAACAGCTTCGACACCGAGGCCAGGTCGAAGACGGTGTCCTCGGTCATGGGGATCTGCCGGTCCGCCGGGAACTCGACGCCGGTGTCGGTCTTCTCGTCGTACGCCCGGTAGCGCACCGCCATGCCGATGGGCCGGTGCAGGGCCACGGTGCCGCCGCGTCCGGCGAGCAGCACCGCACCCGCGTACCAGGGGTGTTCGGGCGACGGGCGGAGGAACGCCTCTGCGTCGGTGACGAGTCGGTCCAGATGGCCGGCGACCAGTCCGGCCCGCCGGGCCGACCCGTGCCGCAGGGTCGGGTGCCCGCCACCACCCGCCGCCCCGGCCGCCGGTGTCGCCGCGGGCGGTGAAGCGGTCGCGGCCGGACCGGCCGGCAGGGAGGCGAAGGCCAGGGCGCCGCCCAGGGCCAGTGCACGACCGCCGAGCCGACGGCGTGTGATACCGGTCGTGGCTGTGTCCGCACTCGACCCGTCGTCCACCATGGAGGTTCCTCCCGTGTCGCGGCCGCTGCCGGCGGCCTGAAAGATTCTTTCGGGATCGCCTTGCGGGGTGGAACTTTCCTGTCAGGCGCGGGATGTGTCAATGGGGCGTGCGGGGCCGCGCCGTCGAACCGGCCCGGCCGGGAAGCGGGCCCCGCCCGGGGTGACGACCGCTCACCACCGGACGGGCCCGTGCGCGTCAACGCTCGCGCACGCGGACGACCTTCAGCTCCGGCGAGGACCGGATGCCCTTCTCGCGGAAGCGCGAGGTCACCCACCGCTCACCCGGGAACAACCGCGTCCGGTCACTAAGCGGGGGCTGCGCGACCGTTTCACCGGGTGAGCGCGGCACCCGGCCCGGTGCGAGGCGGCGCGGCTCAGCGTGGACGCAGGTCCACGATCCGCCGGATCTTGCCCACCGACCGCTCCAGTGTCTCCGGATCGACGATCTCCACCCCGACCGACACCCCGATGCCGTCCTTCACGGCCGCCTCGACGGACCGGGCCGCCGCCGCGCGGGTGGCGGTGTCCGCGTCCGGCCGTGCCTCGGCGCGGACCGTGAGGGCGTCCGTCCGGCCCTCCCGGGTGAGCCGGAGCTGGAAGTGCGGCGCCACACCCGGTGTGCGCAGCACGATCTCCTCGATCTGGGTGGGGAAGAGGTTCACCCCGCGCAGGATCACCATGTCGTCGCTGCGGCCGGTGACCTTCTCCATCCGCCGGAACGCCGCCCGCGCGGTCCCCGGCAGCAGCCGGGTCAGGTCGCGTGTCCGGTACCGCACGATCGGCATCGCCTCCTTGGTGAGCGAGGTGAAGACCAGTTCGCCCCGCTCACCCTCCGGCAGCACCCCGCCGGTGACGGGGTCGACGACCTCCGGGAGGAAGTGGTCCTCCCAGAGGTGCAGTCCGTCCTTGGTCTCCACGCACTCCTGCGCGACACCCGGTCCGACGACCTCCGACAGCCCGTATATGTCGACGGCGTCGAGGGCGAACCGCTCCTCGATCTCCTGCCGCATCCGCTCCGTCCAGGGCTCGGCGCCGAAGATCCCCACACGCAGGGACGTGCCGCGCGGATCGACGTGCTGCCGCTCGAACTCGTCGAGCAGGGTGAGCATGTAGGACGGCGTCACCATGATCACCGCGGGCTTCAGGTCCTGGATCAGCTGCACCTGCCGGGCCGTCATGCCGCCGGATGCGGGAACCACTGTGCAGCCGAGCCGCTCCGCGCCGTAGTGGGCGCCCAGTCCGCCGGTGAACAGCCCGTAGCCGTACGCCACGTGCACCGTGTCCCCGGGCCGGCCGCCCGCCGCGCGGATCGAACGGGCCACGACGTCCGCCCACATGGACAGGTCGCCCTCGGTGTAGCCGACGACTGTGGGTCGCCCGGTGGTCCCGCTGGAGGCGTGCAGACGGCGGATCCGTTCGCGTGGTACGGCGAACATCCCGTACGGATAGTGATCCCGCAGGTCCGCCTTGGTGGTGAACGGGAACCGGGACAGGTCGGCGAGGGAGCGGCAGTCGTCGGGGTGGACGCCCGCCCCGTCGAACGACGCCCGGTAGAACGGCACATGGTCGTAGGCGTGCCGCAAGGAAGCCCGCAGCCGCTCCAGCTGGAGCGCCCGCAGTTCCTCCACGCCGAGCCGTTCCGCCGGGTCGAGCAGGTCCATCGCCTGAGCCATCAGGAACTTCCCCTCGCTCATCGCGTCCGTCGCGTCGATCGTGCCGATACGGGCGACCGATCATTCGGTCGCTCCCGCAGGCATCAGTAATCCAGTCCGGACCCGCCCGAGGCAAGGCCCGCCGCATACTTCTTCCGCGCGCCGGGGACGCCGTGAACGGGGGAGACGTGAACAGGGGAGCGGGGCGGGGCCGGGAGGCCTCCGCTCAGCCGGTGGGGACGGACGAGCCACCGCTCCCGCCGCGGCTTCCACCACTCCCCTTGCCCCCCTGCGGCCCGTACGCGGTCATGAAGCGGTCGCGGAACTCGTCCATCCCCCAGGCCGGGGCGTCGGGCGCGGGCTTGAGGCCGTCGGTCCAGTTCCAGCCGGCCACCCGGTCCAGGACCTTCTCGTCGCGGGCGACGATCGTGACCGGCACGTCCTTGCCGGTGCTGCCGGCGGTGACGGTCGGTACCGGCTGGTGGTCGCCGAGAAAGACCAGGACCGTGTCCTCGTCGCCGTACCGCTCCATCCACTCGGTCAGGCTGCGCAGCGAGTACTCGATGGACTTGCGGTACTCGGTGCGCACCTTCTCCGGGTCCTGCCAGACCTCCGCGGGGTCGGTGCCCTCCTTCTTGATCTCGTGGAACACGGAGCCGTCGCCGAGCTCGTCCCAGTCGATCATGCGGGCGTTGGGGGACCACGGGTTGTGGCTGGAGGCGAGGATGATCTCCGCCATGATCGGCCCACGGTCCTTCCTGCCGTGCTCCAGGCGCTCGAAGGCCTCCATGCTGAACTGGTCGGGCACCGGCGTCCAGCTGAAGTACGGGCCCTGGTAGCCGAGGTGCTCGGAGTCGTAGATGTGGTCCAGGCCGAAGTACTTGCCCTCCGGCCAGGCCCGCCGCACCCCGGGCACGATGCCGACGGTGCGCCAGTCGCCGGCCTTGCGGAAGTAGCTGGTGAGGGTCATGCGGTCGCTGGTGGTGAGGCTGCGGTAGCGCTGCTGGTTCTTGATCCACAGACCGGACAGGAAGGTGGAGTGGGCGAGCCAGCTGCCCGCGCCCGTCACCGGCGACCTGAGCCAGCCGCTGCGCGACTCGAAACCGGCGTCCTTGAGGGAAGCGCTGCCCTCCTTCAGTACCGCGCCGATCGGCTCCGCCATCGCCGGATCGTCGATCGCCACCCGGCCGTAGCTCTCGACGAAGGCGAACAGGACGTCCTTGCCGCGCAGCCCGGTGAACAACTGGTCCGGCGGAGTGTCGGCGAAGGCGTCGACGGCGGCCTGCTGCTCGAAGACCCGTGCGTCCCTGAGCCCCGCGCGCACCTGCTCCAGGCGGTTGCCCAGCATCTCCGCGTTGCCCTTGGTGGCGAGCGGGACACCGGTGATCTGCAGGCCCAGGGTGACAGAGGTGATCCACGCGACGCCCAGGACCAGGGTGGTGCGGGCGGCGGACGCGCGGTGGCGGACCATCAGGTTCGTGATCCGCACCGCCGCCAGCGTCATCAGCACCAGCAGGGCGACGAACAGGACGACCACTCCGATCACGGCGAGGATCTGCCCGCCCCGGCCGAACGACTCCCGGACGAACTCGGCCGCGTCGTCGAGCAGGATCCAGTCGAGCACCAGGTCGAACGGCCGGGCCAGCACCTGGTAGAACCCCATGTCCACCATCTTCAGGGCGGTGAACAGACCGAGGAGGACGCCCGAGACCACCGCCGTGATCCGCCGGGGCCTCGGCGGCAGCGCGAGCAGCAGCGTCGCCAGCAGGACGCCCTCGGCCGGGATGCGGAAGAACGACTCGAGGGACAGCCGCTCCACGCGGTTCGGTACGAGGAGCGCGAACAGCAGCAGCCCTCCGGCCAGGACGGTCGTCCCGGCGGTGAGGGCACGGGCCGCGCGGGGGTGGCCGTGGCGCCAGCGGTCCCGCCGTGTGGCTGCCGGGCCCTCCGCGGCCTCCTCAAAGGGCCCGGGAGTGCCGGCGGGGTCGGCGGTGGTGTGATCGGTGGTTCCGGCCGGACCGTCGGCCGGGTCCGCTCCGCTCCCGGTGTGGTCCGACAGCTGACGGGAGCGTGTGAAGAGCTGCACCCGGGGTCCTTCCGCGCGGTACGACGAGGGCATGGCACACCGGACCCGTGAACGGGCCTGCCCCCACCAGTACGTTCACATGTCATTTCGCGTTCAACCGCGCGGTCCGGGGGCCATGGTCCGGGGTTCGGAGCGCGCGGGCCGGACTCCGCGGCCCGGAGTCCGCCGTCGGAGGACCGACGGTCCCGGCAGCGGGCCGGGGTCTCCTCCGGTGACGGTCGCGCCGCGCCCGTCCGGCCCCGGACCACGACCACGTCCGAAGGGAAGGCGAGGGCCTGCTCGACCCCCTCCGGACGCGGCTCCCCGCTCACCGGTCGGGGGACGCCGGATCCCGCGGGGGCCTTCCCGGCAATGTGTCCGGCGGTGGCCCCTCCCCCCTGCGGTCGGCGGGCGGCCGGCCCCGCCTCCCGACCCGCCCGCGCCACCGGTGGAAAGGGACTCCTCACATGACCTGTCGGCGGCCGGAACCGATGGCTAGGCTGGCCGCGGACGACGGAAATCGGGAGGAGCACGGACGTGGCCGAAAGCACCACCCAGCAGCGACCGCTCACCGGCTGGGACAAGCCCGACCTGGATCTGAGCAACGCGCAGTGGCAGTCCAGCAGCCGGGGTCTGGGGGATGTCCAGATCGCCTTCGTGGAGGGCTTCATCGCCATGCGGAACAGTGGCCGCCCCCAGAGCCCTTCCCTGATCTTCACCCCGGCCGAATGGGGCGCCTTCGTGTCGGGAGCCCGGGAGGGGGAGTTCGACCTGACCTGAGCCGGGGGCGTACGGCTTCGCGGCGCGCGCACCCGGACCCGCCGGCCGGTGAACGGAAGGGCCGCCGGACAGGTGTCGCCGCCGATCTTCTGGACACATGACCGGGGATACCCTTCCGGGACCGGGCCCCGAGCCAGGCCGGCCCGGGAACGTGAGGGCCGTGGTCCGGAAGTGAGGAACCCCATGAGCACCCAGCCGGTCGTCGCGGCGGTCGACGGTTCGGACGACAGTCTGCGCGCCCTGGAGTGGGCCCTCGACGCCGCACACCGGCGCGAGGCTCCGCTGCGGGTGGCGCACGTACGCCAGTACGCCCTCTGGGACCGGCCCGAGGAGGGGCCCGCCGGACCACCCGCCCCCGAGGACGATCCGGTCATCGCTCTGGTCCGCGGCCTGCTGGAGGGACGGACCGGCCTTCCAGCCGTCGACTTCGCAGCCCTGGACGGCGCTCCCGGTGCCGTTCTGCCCGAACAGGGGGCCACCGCGCAGCTGCTGGTGCTCGGCTCCCGGGGCCGCGGCGGCTTCGCCAGCCTGCTGCTCGGCTCCAACTCCCTTGCCGCGGCCCGGGACGCCGAATGCCCCGTCGTCGTGGTGCCCCGGCCCGGGCGGGACGCCGACGCGTCCGCCGAGCCCGCCGGAGCCGGTTTCGGAATCGTCGTCGGCGTGAACGTCGACAGCCCCGACGAGGCCACCCTGGCCTTCGCCTTCCGTGAGGCTGCCCTGCGTGGCGCCGTGGTCCGGGTCGTCGCCGCCTATCCGTGGCCCCTGCAGACCTGGATGCTGCCGGGGGAGATGCCCGCCCCGCAGATCGACCAGGGCGCCGTCGAGCACGAGACCCGCGTCCTGGCCGATGGCTTCCTCGCCCCGCACCGCGAACGGCACCCCGAGGTCACCGCCGAGGTCCGGGTCCTGCCCGGGGACGCCGCCGGGCACCTGGTCGAGGCCTCCCAGAGCGCCGGTCTGGTCGTCCTGGGACGCCACCGGCGGCGCCTGCTGGCACCGGCCCGCATGATGGGCTCCGTCACTCAGGCCGTCCTGCTCCACGCGGCGAGCCCCGTCGCGGTGGTCCCGCCGGCGCCCCCGGAGGAGTAGCCCGCAGGGAGCCGGGCACCACGGCGGCCACTGGCCCGACCGGGCGGACATGGCGGGCTCGCCCGGCCGTCCGCCCGCGGGTCCGGGCACGTACCATGGCGGCATGTCGTTCCTCCGCCGCCGCAGCGCCACCCCCGCCGGACCCGACTTCGACGTACTGGCCATGGACCCCGGCGACTGGCCCGGGAACCTGGGCGCCGGGCTGCTGCCCGCCCCTGACGGCACCTGCCAGGGCGTCTTCCTGCGCTACGACCTGTTCGGCGGCCGCGGCCCCGCGATGATCATCGGCAATCTGCCGGAGGGCTCCCCCGCCCGCGAGGTTTCCGAGGGCGAGGTCCCCTTCGAGGTCGCGCAGCTGCTGCTGGCGCTGGAGAACGAAGAGGAGGTCACCGTCGTCGGCACCGAGGACGTGCCCGTCATGCAGGGCGACAACCTGCTCATCGTGCGCCGGGTCAAGCTCTCCGAGAGCCGGATCTCCTGTGTGCAGTTCGACCGCAGCGACAACGTGCTGGTCACCATCGCCGCCTGGGACCGCCCCATCACCGACGACCTGTACACCCTCCTCAAGCCGCTGCCCGCCGAACTGTTCCAGCAGGGCTGACCGGCCCCGCCCGCCGGCGGGAAACAGGAGGCCGGGAACGAGGGCCGGCACCGAGCGCCGGGGACGGACGCCGCTACGCCTGCTGCACCGTCACGTCCGCCGCCCGCACGAAGGCGACCCGGTGGCCGAACTGGATCCGGTGGTACAGCTCCTTGCCCCTGACCACCTGGTGCGAGGACCGGTCGAAGGCCACCGCGTACAGGTACTCACCGGGCACCTCGCCCCCGGTGACGTACTGCTGGCCCTCCGGCAGCGTGTACGGCAGCGGGGACACCTCCTGGACGGGCACCCCCTCCGGGTAGGCGGCCTTCTCCGGGTAGGCGCGTCCGTACACCGGCACGGAGTCCAGGCCCTTCCTCGGGGTCACCACCCGGCCCGCGGCGGGCACCGCGGTGGGCTGCTTCTTCGGGTTCCTGAACCAGGCCTTCTGCCCCAGGTACCAGATCGCCGTCCAGTCGCCCCACCGGTCGGCGACCGCGTACTGCTGGCCGGCCGACACCCGTGACGACAGGTCGTTCACCCCGGTCGTCGGGTTCGAACCCAGGCCGGCGTCCCTGATCAGCGCGGACTTCTCGTCGTGCTCGGAGTACAGCCGCACCGCGCTGGACCCGTGCGCCGCACACGGCTCGCCCGCCCTCCCGCAGCCCGTGAACACCGGCCCGGGGGTGGCGTAGTCGGGGCGGATCGTCACCAGGCCGCCGTTCTTTTCGGCCGTGGCCCCGAAAGGACTGCCCAGCAGCTCGAAGTAGTGCGCCCAGTCCCAGTAGGGCCCGGGGTCGGTGTGCATGCCGGGCACGGCCGCCGCGGTCGGACCCGGTACGGTGTCGTGGCCGAGGACGTGCTGCCGGTCCAGGGGGATGTCGTACTTCCCGGCGAGGTACCGCACCAGCCGGGCCGAGGAACGGTACATCGCCTCGGTGTACCAGGCGTCCGGTTCTGCCAGGAATCCCTCGTGCTCCAGCCCGACCGCCCCCGCGTTGACGTACCAGTTGCCCGCGTGCCAGGCCACGTCCTTCGTCCTCACGTGCTGGGCGATGTGGCCGTCGGTCGAGCGCAGACTGTAGTGCCACGACACGAAGGTGGGGTCCTGCACCGAGGCGAGAACGCCCTCCCAGGCGCCCTCGGTGTCGTGGACGACGATGTACCGGATCGGCTGTGAGACAGGACGGTCCGACCGGTCGTGGTTGCCGTAGTCACCGTCCCCGAACTCCTCGTACGGCGCCGGGACCCACTCGCAGGACACCGTCGCGGGGCACTCCGCGGCGGCGGAGTCCGCGGACACGGTCCGCAGGCCGGCGCGGCGCAGCGCCGACCGGTCCGGGGCGAGGCCGGGACGGGCGGCCAGGGCGACCGGCTCTCCCGTGTCCGTCACCCGGTGCGCACCGGCGCGGATCACCGCGTAGACGTCGTCCGCGTACGCCGCCGCCGACGTGGTGTCGTCCGCACCGGAGAAACGGGCCACCGCGCCGTACCAGCGGGCCGGATCCTCGCTCGGTTTCCCGCCCAGCCGCTGCTGGGCATCGGCCAGCAGCGCGGCACCGCCCGCCACGTTCGCCGCCGGGTCCTCACGCAGCCGCTCGGCGCTCAGCCCGGTCAGCTCGGCAGCCCTCGGCAGAGTGGCCAGCCGGTCCGGGAGGGCGACGGCGGGCGGCACGTGCGCCCCGGGACGCAGCGCGGGCCGGGCGTCGTCGCCCCGAGGGTCCTCCGTCCCCTCGTCGTGATGCGACGCCGCCGACGCCAGAGCGGTGCGGGTGTCCGTGAGGTGCATCGGGCCGTAGCCGCCGGTCACACTCGGCGCACCGTCGTGCGTGTCCCAGCGGGACTGGAGATAGGAGACGGCCAGCAGCACGCTTCGCGGCACCTCGTACGCGGTGGCCGCAGCGTCGAATGCTTCCTGCAGCCGGGTTCCGCCGGACGGGCCGGCGTCCGGTGGGGGAGCGGACGGGGCCGCGCCGAGCAGTGGCAGCATGAGCGCCGCCGCGGCCAGGGCGCCGGCCGTACGGCGGGCAGGGCGGGCACCGACGGCCGGCGCACGGCCGGGTCGGGTGGGGGATCCTCGCAACGCGGTCTCCTGGGACGGTCGGGCGGGACGGGCCGTACGAGCCATGGGGCCGGAGGGGTGACTCGTACGGGGCCTGCGGGTGCGACTGTGCTACCGGCCGGCCGATGATCCGTCAATCATGCCCAGAAGAAGCGCAATTTCCCTCTCGTCCGGGATGCACGGGACTTTCGTGGCGGCGCTCCGGAGACCTGCGGGAAACGCGCGGGGACGGGGGGGGGGGGGGGGGGGGGGGGGGCGGGGGGGGGGGGCCCCGCCCGCGCCGCCC